>JACIYK010000169.1 GCA_014359965.1 Candidatus Aminicenantota bacterium | reverse complement strand
AGCCGGGACTTGGCTTCTTTTTCTAATTTTCCTCCTTATTCTCGAGATGTTTTTAAATGGCCAGGCTTTGGCTTCAAGCCCAGAGAGAAAAGCGACTTTTTTCAAATATAGCCAGCAGCAAAAAATAAAATTCCTTATTCTGACGAAGAACTTTTCACTTTCGGGCGCCCATCGGTCTACAGCTGTGAACAACTGCGAGAGATAGCTTTTCCTCTCGGTGGTATCGGCACCGGCACCATCTCGTTCGGCGGGCGGGGCAACCTTGTGGCCAGCTACCTGATTTATGAAGGGATGACGAAAGAAGGGCTGACCATAGTAAAAGCTGTTCGCTACCGCTACGACGGTCGGTGCCGCAACCCCTGGGATGAAGTGGAATGCGGTCATCATTATGCCCGGGCTATGTCCTCTTGAGGATTGCTTCTGGCCCTCTCTGGCTTCAATTATTCGGTGCCCGAAGGCCGCCTGGGTTTTGCTCCCACCCTTAACCAGGAAGATTTTAAAACCTTTTGGTCACTCGGCCTGGGGAACTTTCCGACAGAAGCTTGACCTCCAGGCAGGTCAAGCAGACCTTTTTACCGCCGAACTAAATGTGGAACAGGGGACCTATCCCTCCGCGAGTTTAATTTTGAGCTTCCACTTTCATGTTCGGTCTTGTAGTAGAATGTTTTGTTAATGCTCAGAAAGTAAGGGCCTGGATAGAGAAGAACAGACGTAAGTTAAAGCTCAAGTTTGCCAGCCCGCTTGGTCTTAGAGTATCTGAAACCCTTTTGCTTAAAATCATAAATGAACAGACCTAAACGGCCAATTTTACAGGAATAATAAATCTCTACAACAATATTCTGAAGATGACCACGAAACTATGGTAAAGCAGGTGAAGTCAGTTTGTTAGTTAACTGAACCCTATCTCGTTATCTCTTTGAGTAAAGTTAAACCCGGCCCTTTCAGTGGCTATTGTTTTCTTGTTATAAGTGAGATTGCCTACCACCATCAATAATATCGTGAGAAAAACAACCTGCATAATGACTCCTTGTGTGATAAAAGGTAACCTGTATGCTTCCGGAATGTTCATAAAAAGTACGATAGTAATCAATCCGCGTGGGGCATAAAATAGAAGTGGGCTAAGAGCCTTTCTTATAAGGTATTTTAAACACAGCCACCTTATTCCATAAATAAAAAAGCAAGCAGAGACAGAAAGTAGCAGATCTTTTTTATTGAGCAAAGCCGAAAAAGGAGTACTAAGTCCCAAAAAAAGAAAGAAAAAAGAGCGCAAAAGAAAAGAAAGTTCCTTTGTAATTTGCTTAAACTGAACAAGATTTTTTTCAAACTCTTCGAATTTGATTATTTTTTTAATTTTTTCTGTTTCATAGATATGATAGTTATTCATTACTAATCCAAAAATCATCACCACAATGAGTGAAGGCCAGCGAATCAATTTTGCAACAACAAAAACTAGCGTGATAACGGTAATAATGGTGATATATTTAACATGATGGTCAATTTTATTAATCAAATAGGCCAGAAAGGCACTTACAATGACTGAGCCTATTAAAGCAACTACTATCTCAAGAGGAACATGAACAAGAAAGCTTTTGATAGATAATTCCCTATGCAATAAAGAGTCAAATAACAAAATTCCTATTATCTCAGACAAAGAAGTTTCATAAATAATAAATTCTCTCTCTGTATCTTTAAGGCCGGTGGCTGATGGAATAGCAATAGCCCCGCTGATAATTGCCAGGGGAAGTAAGTTAATCATTACCTTCCTGAATTCAATTTTGAAGAAACCCGTATAGACCGAGATAAAAATGGCCATAAATAAAAGCAAAGGAACTAATACCATTATAAATGATGATATCACCACCCTTATTTTTCCTTTGGTTAATGATAGATCGAGGGTTCCCTCAAGAACAATCAGGATAAGACTCATAATGCCAAGTACCGAAAGGATATAATCATATTCCATCATTGTCCATTTGGTATAGCGGAATGTCTGCCTTAGTATCATTCCACCAATGAAAAGGAAAAACACACTGGGAACTTTCGTATATCTGGATGTTATGTCAAAAAAATAAGATATGAAAATAACAAGGCACAAGAGAAGAATAAAATAGTAACTCACATATGCCTCCTTATTGCTCCTAAAATCCTAATATATTTGTTGAGAAAGATATTATCATGGCGATAAAAATCATAAAAGTCATAATCACGGCAGGTTCTGGACCTGAGAGGCTGGCCTATTGCAGGCTTTCCAGTAGTGCACTTAGCCGTTCTACATGCTTTTTATCTTCTCCGGCCAGCGCCTGGAAGAGTTTTTTTAGGTTTTTATCCTGAACTTCTATCAGAGTGTTGAGATGTATTTTTTCAAAGCTTCTTTCCAGTTCCCTTAATTCATCAAGCATTTGAGGTAGAAGCAGCTTTCTGTTCTCAATTTTTGCCAGCACTTCCTGAGCTTTTTTTATTCCCAGAAGCATTTCTTCCTCGGAGATGGTTGGCTGGCCGAAGACTTCCGGTACTTTCGTCAGATAATTCCGGCCGGTGCGCAGCAGGTTGACATGTTGCTGTTCTTCATCAGCTAGGCGGGCTAACTCCCGCCCGATGTTTTCCTCAGGCGAAAGGTCAGAAGCCAACTGATATATTTCACCTATCATGTTTTCCAGCTCAATAGCCAAGCTAACAATTTTGGCTAAACTCATATTCTTTCTTTCAGGCCAGACTTTTTTAGATAAAATAAACTAACTCAGCATTTAAATCAATAGCCTAATTCCTTCAGCTTGAGGCTTAGAAGCCTGTTTAAGGGCGGTATTCGGAAGCAGTGTGGCGTCAGTCCGGACACTGAACTGGAATTAAAAAAGGCTAGGCTGTTTATTAGTCTAGTCATAAAAAAGCTGAGAACCTTATTTATAACCAAAAAGGATGGGAAAAAGGAGAGCAACAATCAATGACCAGATGGCGTAAACGGGAAGGTAGTCCGTCTGCCAGCGCTCCAGCTGGGTAAAGGGGAGGCGGCGGAGCAGAAAACGGAAGTAGAGCCAGGCTGAGCGCGACAGGTTGATGAGAAGGATGAGGTTCAAGCCGAGAGCTGCGGTTTTGTTCGGGCTGAAACCGAATTCTGAAATGCGGGCGGCCATGGCCCAGAGTGCCAGAACATCTACTATTATGGCTGAAACTATCAGAACTAGCTGCAGCAGGTCAAAATGGTTGGGTGGGGAAACTGAGGGACGGGCAGAAATTGAATATAGAAGAAGGCCCAGAACTAGAACCAGAAGCAGGTCAAACCCGATTAAGACTTCTCGTTTTATGTCTATGGTCCTACCAGTCAGAACGATGACTGCCACAAAAACCAGGAGGAGAGCGGTAAAAAGAGGGCTGAAAAGCCAGGTCAGCACCGGCGCCATGTTCTCAATGACGCTTTTTTTGTGTTCAACCAGCCAGGCCGCGATGATAGCTGCTCCTGCGGCTCCACATGGTATGACCCAGTCTTCAATGATTTTCTCAACTTTAAGGCCGATAGCTCCGAAAATGAAAATAGTAAGGCCTATTAGGATAATTCCACCCAGAGCAATCAAGGTATAATAAATAAACCATTCTCCCGAAAACCTAAGGTAATTCATTCTTTGTTCAGGCTGACGCCACTTGCCGCCGCTGTAGGCATATAGGAGAAAAAGCCAGAGAGCAATCGGCAGGTGAATAGCAGTAAGAGTCAGGGTCTGGCTTTGGGGCCTGAGAGGAAGAAGATTTACTGCTAAGCAGGAAAGAAGCAGGCCGCTTATCAGCACAAGGTAGTGGCGTTTGTGCAGCCGGCGCCTGACAGCAAAGAAGATAGCCAGAAAGGGAAGGACGAAGAAGCTGAGGTTTCGCCAGAAAAATGCGGTCTGGGCCGGGTTTTCCCACAGTTTGAAATTAAAAAGGGCTGGAATTCTTACAGCTATGGCTGATGCCAGGGCCAGCCCGACCGCCAACCAGTCTTCCCTGTTTAAAGCCATAGAAGCTGTTTCCTCACTACCAGGCAGGACCAGCTGTTTCCACAGCCGCTCTGAGTACTCAACGGCAAATTCACGCGAAATGGTGTCTAAGTCGCCAAGCCGTTTAACCGCCACCAGGAAAGCCTCGTCTTCATCCAGGCCCTGCTGGGTTAAGGCTTCCACCTGGCTTTTCAGATGGTCTTCAAGTTCATCAGCGTCGGAGGGACTGATAGACTGTTTTTTCATAAGGAAGTCTCTCCATTGAGCTATTTTTTCTTCAAGAGTCATCCTGTCAACCATTCGCTTACTCCTTATTTTTGCTCTTAACCCAAACTTTCTGAAGGGTCGAAAGCCAGGTGCCAGAGCCCCTTCATGGTCTCGTTAATAACCTTCCACTGTAGCTGATGCCTTTTCAACTCTTCCCGTCCGGCCGAGGTTATCCGGTAGTAACGCCGTTTGCGTCCTGATTCTGAATTCCCCCAGAAAGCTTCTACCAGCCCGTTCCTTTCCAGACGGTGAAGAAGCGGGTAGAGCATGCCGTCAGTCCAGACGAGCTGGCCGCCTGAAAGCTCTTTGACTCTCTTGATTATGGCGTAACCATAACTCTGGCCTTCGCTAAGGATGGCCAGAACCAAAGGCGTGGCTGAGGCTGCAACCAGGTCTTTATCAATTTCCACAGCAAATCTCCTTTACCTAACACAAAGATACATAGAAGTTCTATGTATGTCAAGCGTTATTTTAGGAAAGCAGATTGTTGCTACTGATGGCGTGCCCTTATTCATTGATTGCAGAGCGAAAAGCCTCAGGCCGGGTTTAAAAGTTATAATTTTAAAGCTTGAAATCACCTAGGCTGAAGGCCCCCAGATTTTTGATTTAGGAGTCATTAAGTGCAGGTTTTCTAGAATAAAGTGTCTGCACCGAGGTGAGGCGCGACTTTTTTACTTCTCAAATTGTAATTGTGGCTTTTGCCTATCCTGCTTATAGGGGAGAGGAGGAATGGGGAGTGGGGTGAGTAGCTTCTCCTTAGTGTTGCTGTGGAGTTTAAAATGAAGATTATCCCTTTTTATTAAAGAGTGTGAGACAATCAAGAGAATTATCCAGTGCTTTTGTTTCTTGCCTCCTAGCCATACTGACCTTTAAGACTGAACAGTTGCCTTCTTCTTTGTCATGTCTAACAGGAAGTCCTAACGGTCACCAAAGAGATTCGTTAATATTTGTAATTCATTGAATGGTCTTCTTCTGTTTATGCTGATAGAAGGATCTATACTTAAAGGGCATTTTGCAATTTATGCTTATTTATCTATATTTTTTACGTTGAATATGTTGTTTTGAATGCGATACATTTATTACAAACAATTTGATAATAGAGACCAGGGGAAATTGTGAAAAATTTAGACCAAAATCGAAAATGAAGTTCTTACTATTTTTAAAAAATGATTCTAATAGGTAACAGCGTGTTTATCAAGAAGGGCATTTTTCCTTTCAAAAAAAGGGCAGAAGGTATTACTGAGTAAAAAACTGAGGGACCACTTTT
>JACIYK010000168.1 GCA_014359965.1 Candidatus Aminicenantota bacterium | reverse complement strand
AGATCTTGTTCTGTTTATTCCCTTAAAATCTGAATTTGAGGCTTTTCCTCTTCTTCTTTGTTTTCTGGCTGTTTCTTGCTCAGGGCGGTTTTTAGCATCTCGGCAAAGAAACCAAATTTCGGCTCTTCTTTTTCCGCCTCCAGCTCTACCTCGATGGTTTCTTCTTCTCCTATCTCTACTTCCAGTTCCTCTTCTTCCTGAGATTTGATAGCTTCCAGAGCCTCAATTTCTGATTCTTCTTCCAAGATCTTTTCTTCAATCACCCGGCGCTCGCTCTTGCGCGACTTGGGCCCTTTCTCCCCTGTCTTGGTTTTCTTCTTCTTGGCCTCTCTCTCTTCTCTTTCCTTTTCGGCTAATTTTTCTTTTTCTTTTTCTTTTTTAAGCGGTTCAAGCTTTATCTGCACCTGCTCAGGTTCCAACTCAATAACTTCAACCTCAGGTTCAGCTTCTTCTTCCACCGCCGTCTTAGCTTCTGGGGGAACCGCTTCTTTGGCTTCAGCTTCAGGCTGGACCACCGGCTCCGCCTTTTCCTCTTCTTTCTCCTCTACACCGGTGGCTAGCTGCTCAGCCAGAGTTTCTATTAGCGCCTGGTCAATTCTTTCTTCTTCAACTGTCTCTTCTTTAGGTAGCAGCGATTCCTGGTAAATGAACACTCCCTCTTTCTTCTCCGAAACAATAAACTCTGGCGCGGCGTTCAACACATATTCTACGTCTTCTGCTGTAGTCGGCCGCAGCAGGTCAACCATATGATAGGCACGCATAAAATGAAGTGAACGAGAATTCCCGGTAAGTTCCGGGGTTTTGAATAATTTACCCAGAAGCTGTCTGAGGTCCAAGCCCACACACTCCTCGTACATGGTGAGGAGTTTTTCCACTATTTCTTTTTCCAGCTGAACACTCTTATTGGTCAGGGCTAACGTGTACCCTTCTTCAGCACCAAGCTTGAACCGGTCAGTCTGCGGGTCATACTCAAGCTTGAGTACCGGCATCTTTTTCTTGGATTTTTTTATCCAGAAGGTAAACTGTTCCGGTCCTTTCCTGTCAAGGGTCAGGCTGCTGCCCTGGGGGATATTGTGAGCTTTAAAATATTCAGCCAGGCCTAAAAGATAGTTGCCTTCGGGAAAATAATAAACGGTATAGGCTTTACCGTCTTCATCATCAACAAGCTGGTATTCCCGGGAATTAAATTCCCGGCTGAGGCTTTTTGGCAGACGAACAGCTCCGGACAGGATTTCTCGCCAGGTTAAATAGACCTTGACCGGGAAATTATCTACTCTGGTAAACTGAAGTCCTTCAACCTCGCCAAGGTCAGGCACTGGAACAGGCGGTCGAGAAATGGGTAGCCCCTCAGGCATCCGGTTGAGCACAGACTTAAGATGCCAGCGCCCCCAATCCCTGGTGGAGAGACAGATAAATTCTTTCCGGTATTTCTTTTCCAGCAGATAATTCAAGCTCAAACAATACAGCTCAAACTGATCATGAGCCGGTTCGAGGTTAAAATGCTTTCTGATCAGGTTTTGCGTAGATTCTGATTGCCGCGAATTAGCCAGCTCCTCAGAAATGGCTTTAATTTTATCCTCATCAATTTCCACTCTCTTGGAAGTTAATTGCCAGTAATCATTCCAGCTGAAAAACTCTGGCAGAGCAGCTAGGGCTTTTCTCAGGTTTCTGGCCAGCGTTTTCAGGTCTTTCTCGGTCATGGGGAGTTCAGTCTGACGTGGGTCAGCTTCCCCGGGTAGAAATTGTGGTTCAAGTCCTTTGCCTTCCAGGTTAGAGGGGAGGAGAACCTGGGTCCGTGTTTTTTTCATGTAGTCAATGTATTTTCTGAACGGCCCCCCACCATCATAGTCCACTTCCAGCATCTCGCAGTTGAAATCCGGATAATTGATTTTGTTGACTACTTTCAGAACCACCCCGCCCTGGAAATGTTCGGTAACCTTGCTGCCAACTTGAAGATTTTCATCATATTCCCTGTAAATATAATCTCCAATCTCATACTTGGCATAAGGGTCATATATCTTTACCGGTTTTGTACGCTGGCTCGATGTTTTGGCAAAGGCCAGCCTCTCTGCCAATTCAGAAAGCGGAAGCGGATGATTTGTTCGGCTCAGTTCTTCTTTTATTACAGCCAGATCCTCAGCCGTGATGGCTGTAATTTTTAAATTTTCTTTTTCCATTTTTTATTTTTTCCCCATCAATAACAACATAATTACTTTCTGAACATGCAACCTGTTTTCCGCCTGGTCATAGACAATAGAATTCGGAGAATCAATGACCTCGTCGGTCACCTCTTCTCCTCTATGAGCCGGCAGACAGTGCATGAAATAAGCTTCTGGTTTTGCTCTGGAGAAAAGCTCTTTGTTAACCTGGTAAGGCTGAAAGATCTTTTTCCTGGTTTCTTTTTCTGCTTCCTGCCCCATAGAAGCCCAGACATCAGTATAGACAGCATCAGCGTCTTTGACTGCTTCCACTGGGTCATTAGTTATAGTGAGTTCAAAGCCAGTATTCTGGCCATCTTCTTTAGCCCAGGCCACAATCTCCGGCTTGGGTTCATACCCCGGAGGGGTAGCCACAGCCATCTTCAGGCCGGCTTTGGCAGCAGCCAGCATTAAGCTATGGCAAACATTGTTGCCATCGCCCACATAAGCCAGCTTCAGCCCGGCAAAACTCCCTTTTTTCTCTCTGAGGGTGAAAAAATCAGCCATGGCCTGACATGGGTGGAGCAAGTCCGTCAGGGCATTGATTACCGGCAGCCGGGTACTCTCTGCCAGCTCAAGAATGATATTATGGCCAAAAGTCCTGATCATAATCCCGTCCACCCAGCGTTCAAGATTCTTGCCAATATCGCGAACGCTTTCTCTGGAACCCATCTGAATATCTGAAGGAGCCAGGTAAACGGCTTCTCCGCCGAGCTGGAGCATCCCCACTTCAAAGGTCATTCTGGTGCGCAGGGACGGTTTCTGGAAAATCATGGCTAGAACTTTATCCTTGAGCACCTCACGATACTTTCCCGGTTTCTTCTTCATCTTTTCCGTCAGGTCCATGATTTCGTGAAACTCGTAATGGCTCAGGTCATGGATGGTGATAAAATCTTTTTTCATAGTTGTCCTCCGATCTGAATTTGTGCATTTTTCTCCGGGCTGGCTATAATTCTTGTCCCGGAGCGATTAATCAGAGCAGCTTTCAGATGGTTGGCTGAAGTAATGAGCACTTCTTTGCCACCAGCCTCAATGTACTCAATGGCTGCTTTTATCTTTGGCCCCATAGAACCAGCTGGGAATTGGCCTTCTGCTAAGTATTTTTTTGCTTCTTCCACGGTAATAACCGGCAGGGGCTTCTGGTCCGGTTTACCAAAATTGTAATAAACCCTGGAGATACCGGTCAGAATGATGAAAAGTTCAACTCCTACTTCTCTGGCCAGCAGGCTGGCGGCATAATCTTTATCAATAACTGCTTCCACACCTGCATAAAGCCCACGGCTGTTGAGAACCACCGGAATCCCGCCTCCGCCCGCAGCAATGACCACCCGGCCAGAATTAACCAGGTCACGAATTATCCATTTAGGAACGATATCTATCGGCTTTGGTGAGGGCACTACCTTACGATAACCACGGCCGGAGTCTTCTACCATAGTCCATTTCTTCTGGCGCATAAGCTGCTGGGCACGGAATTTTGGGTAGAAGGGGCCAATCGGCTTGGTTGGTTTCAAAAAGGCCGGGTCATCTTTATCAACCACTACCTGAGTGATTATTGTGGCCACGTCCTTATCTATGGACTGCCGCCGGAGTTCATTGATCAGGGCTTTCTCCAGCATGTAGCCCATGCTGCCCTCGGTCATAGCATCGCAAACATCCAGGGTAAAAGGCGGTATTTTGTTAGAAGCTTCTTCCATCTGAATCAGAATATTGCCAACCTGAGGTCCGTTGCCGTGGACGATGATAAGCTCGTAACCTTTTTTTATAATCTGAACCATCATCTCAGCAGCCTTCTGGGCATTTCGCATCTGCTCTTCCTGCAGACCTTTCTGGTTTTCCGGCAGGATAGCGTTGCCGCCGAAGGCAATCAGGGCAATTCTTCTTCTCATGCTTATCCTCAAATAGTATGACTTTATTTAACTATCTTCTCTTAATTCTCCTCTTTTTCTCCTTAAAAATCTTTCAACACGGTTTTCAGGTTCGGTGTGCCGATTTCTTCTAGTTCGTAGCGGACTCTGAGCATCGGCTTGTTAACTTTAATGACCCGGTTGAGGTCAATCGGAGTGGCGCTAACTACCAGGTCGCAGTCTATTTTGTTTATGGTGGCAGCCAGTTCTTTCATCTGCTTCTCGCCATATCCCATGGCTGGCAAAACTTTATCCAGATGGTTGTATTTTTCAAAAGTCTTTTTGATACTGCCTACGGCATAAGGTCTGGGGTCAATTATTTCTGCGGCTCCGTACTTCTGAGCAGCCACAATGCCCGCACCGTAGCGCATGCCGCCGTGGGTCAGTGTCGGACCATCCTCAATGACTAGTACTCTTCTCCCCGTAATCTGCGAACCATCCTGCACGAAAATGGGAGAATTGGCTTTGATGACTTTGGCCCGGCGATTTATTTTCTTAATGTTCTCCATTACCACTTTGACTTTTTCCGGATCTGCTGTGTCCAGCTTGTTAACTACGAAGACATGCGCACGTCGGAAGTTGGTCTCGCCTGGATGATAGGTCAGTTCATGTCCAGCCCGGTGCGGGTCTACTACCACTATTTCCAGGTCAGATTTGTAGAACGGAAAATCATTGTTGCCGCCATCCCAGATGATAACATCAGCTTCTTTTTCCGCCTGTTTCAGGATGGCACCGTAATCAACGCCCGCATAAACTACTATGCCGTTATCAATGTGTGGTTCGTATTCTTCTCTTTCTTCAATGGTGCATTCGTGACGGTCTAAATCTTCATAAGTGGCAAACCTCTGAACAGCTTGCTTGACCAGATCTCCGTAAGGCATTGGATGTCTGATAACCACTACCCTGTGCCCTTTAGCTTTTAAGGTCAAAGCCACCTTCCTGGTCGTCTGGCTCTTACCAGAGCCAGTCCGCACAGCGCATACGGAAACCACTGGCTTGCGGCTCTTAATCATGGTGTCGTTAGGGCCAAGCAGCACAAAATTGGCTCCTGCGGCCATTACTTCAGAGGCCTTGTGCATCACATATTCATGAGAAACATCGCTGTAGGCGAAATGAACTTCATCCACCTTGTATTTTTTTATCAGGTCAGTAAGCTCTTCTTCTGCATATATGGGAATTCCCTTGGGATAAAGCTTCCCGGCCAAAGCAGCCGGATATTTCCGGCCTTCGATGTCCGGAATCTGAGTAGCGGTAAAAGCAACTACTCGATAATCCTTGTTGTCACGGAAAAACACGTTAAAGTTGTGAAAATCCCTCCCGGCAGCTCCCATGATGATAACTTTTTTCATTTCCTCTTCTCCTCTCTTTAAATTATTTTAAATTAAAAAAATAGAATATAAGTATAGCAAAAAACAAGGGTTAAT
>JACIYK010000167.1 GCA_014359965.1 Candidatus Aminicenantota bacterium | reverse complement strand
TTTTTCTGGGCACTTAAAATCGGCCGCAAGATGGCGCAGAAAAGGATGAAAAAAGAAAAACCATCCTGGTGGCTGAAACTGCGCTACCGACTGGCCTATAAGCTGGTGTTTTCCAAGATTGTGGAAAAAACCGGTGGCAGGGTACGTTTCTTCGTCTCTGGTGGAGCGCCGCTTTCCCGGGACATCGCTGAATTCTTCCTGGCCATGGGCATTATTATCATTGAAGGCTATGGTCTCACGGAAACTTCTCCTGTTATTGCACTAAACACGCTGGATGATTTCCGGTTTGGTACGGTAGGTAAAGTCCTGCCTGGCGAGGAGATTAAGTTTGCTCCGGACGGTGAAATCTGGGTACGTGGACCGAATGTTATGAAAGGCTATTTTAAGAAGGAAGAAGAAACAAGGGAAGCCTTTGAAGATGGCTGGTTCAAGACCGGAGATATAGGTTACCTGGATAAAGACGGGTATCTGGTGATTACTGACCGGAAAAAAGATATCATCGTTACGGCCGGGGGCAAGAATGTTGCTCCACAGCCGATTGAAAACACCATCAAGACCAGCCCCTACATTGCCAACGCCGTGGTCGTGGGTAACGGCCGAAAATTTGTTTCGGCCCTGATTGTGCCTGATTTTGATAAACTGGAAGTTTTTGCCAAGGAAAAGGGCTTAGTTTACAAAGACCGCGAGGAGCTGGTGGCCAGGCCCGAGGTTTACGAGTTCCTGATGCAGGAAATTGACCGGTTGACTCCGCACCTGGCCTCCTATGAAAAAATAAAGAAGATAGCCATCCTGCCCAGGGATTTTGACCTGGAAGCTGGCGAGCTCACCCCGACTCTTAAAGTAAGGCGAAAAATCGTGGAAGAGAAGTACAAGCCGGTAATCGATAAAATTTATCAAGAATAGAACAGAAAAAAGCGGTAATGTCAGAAAATTAATTCAGGCTGGGAAAAACAGAAACTTTCCGTCGTCTTTTTAGTTGGAATTAATCACTTTTTATCCCACGGCTGTTTTACCCTGCTAGCGGAGTTGTCAACATGGGTCAACCAACGACGGAAGTCAAGACGGCTTTGGCCGGGCATCGGGAAAGGTTGAGGGAAAAATTTCTGAAAGGTGGGCTAGCTGGTTTTCTGGATTATGAGATAGTGGAATTACTGCTGACACTCGGAACCCCCAGGAAAGATTGCCGGGAAGCAGCCCGTCTGGCTATAAAAGAATTCAAGACCTTTCGTGCTGTCATGGAAGCCGACCCGCTGGAACTTCAGAAGATAAAGGGGATTGGACCAAAAAATATTTTTGGCCTGAAACTAGTTCATGAAGTGGCTAGACGCTATCTTAAAGATTGCATCATCAAAAGGCCGGTCTGTAAGTCTTCGCGGGAAGTCTTTGATTACTTGTATTACAGCCTTCGCGACTTAAAAATTGAGGTTTTTAAGGTGCTGTTTCTCAACACGAAAAATCAGATTTTGGAAGAAAAGACGCTCTTTGAAGGCACCGTGGATTCCAGTGCAGTTTACCCGCGGGAAGTCATCAAGCAGGCCCTTAAGTATGAAGCGTCCAACCTGATTTTTGTCCACAACCATCCTTCCGGAGATCCTGAACCTTCTAACTGCGACCGGGAAATTACTAGGGACCTGGTTTTTGCCTGTGCCGTGATGCAAATCCGGGTTCTAGACCATATCATCATCGGCAACAACTGCTACTACAGCTTTGCTGATGAGGGGCTAATTGAGAAATACCAGGCGCATTTTTACAGCGTCAATTTCTGCCGCGGCGCAGAAAATTCTGGTTGAATGGAGATGACATTTCTGGTTAAATGCTTATGGAAGGAGGAGAAAAGATGCGCCCTATATTAGAAATTGCTGGCCGGCTTGGTATTTCTGAAGAATACCTGGAATATTACGGCCGCTACAAGGCAAAGGTTAATTATCAGCCTCTCCTTTCAGAAAAAAAGGGAAAACTTGTCATGGTCACAGCCATGACCCCTACACCAGCGGGCGAAGGGAAGACTACCACAGCGATTGGTCTTTCTGATGCCCTAAGTCGTCTGGGCAAGAAAACCTGCCTGGCTCTCCGGGAACCATCTTTAGGCCCGGTTTTTGGCATCAAAGGCGGGGCTACGGGCGGGGGACGGGCCATGGTCATCCCCAGAGAAGAGATAAACCTGCATTTTACCGGTGATATTCACGCCGTCACCTCAGCGCACAACCTGCTGGCCGCTATGGTTGACAATCGGATTCATTTTGACGGGCCAACCGGGTTGCTTGACGGCCGGAACGTCACCTGGAAAAGAGTCCTGGACATGAACGACCGCGCCCTGCGGCAGATAATAATCGGGACAGATGGGACCTTCCAGGGCTTTGCCCGGGAAACAGGTTTTGACATCACGGCTGCTTCCGAAGTTATGGCTATTTTGTGTCTTGCTTCTGACCTTAAGGACCTGAAAAGGAGAGTTGGAAACATTCTTGTTGGCTACACAGTAGAAGGGAAACCGGTTTTTGCCCGGGATATTAAGGCAGATGGAGCCATGGCCGCCCTTTTAAAAGACGCCTTAAAACCCAACCTGGTGCAAACGTTAGAAGGAACACCAGCCTTCATTCACGGCGGTCCTTTTGCTAACATTGCTCACGGCACCAACTCCATCATCGCTACAAAATTGGCTCTAAGTCTGGCTGATTATGTGGTGACCGAAACGGGTTTTGCTTCAGACCTTGGAGCAGAAAAATTCTTTGATATCGTAGTGCGCACCGGCCAGGTTCCACCACCGGATGCCTGCGTGCTGGTTTCTACCCTGCGAGCCCTAAAGTATCATGGTGGAATTAAACTTGACGAATTAAGCAAAGAAAATCCTCAGGCCGTGGTCGCGGGCTTTGAAAACCTAAGAAAGCATATAGAAAATCTGCGGATTTTTGGGGTGCCTTTTGTTGTGGTCTTGAACCTTTTCCCTAATGATGCCAAAGCTGAAGTTGAAACCTGGATAAACCTGGTTAAAGCAGAAGGTGTTCGCTTTGCCCTGAGCGATGTCTACAACCAGGGTGGAGCCGGCGGTCTGGAACTGGCTGAAGAAATCATCAAAGCCATAGAAGAAGACGCGGCCCATTTTGATTTTCTTTATCCGGCAGAAGCTCCACTGCTGACCAAGGTGGAGACGATTGCCAGAAAAATTTATGGAGCGGATGGCATTAAGGTAGAAACCTCGGCCCGCAAGAAAATTGACCAGTATGAAAAACTGGGCTTTGGCCATTATCCGGTTTGCATAGCAAAGACTCAGGCTTCGTTATCTGACGATGCGAAAAAGCTGGGTCGGCCGCGTGGCTGGACTCTGAAAGTGACAGATGCTTCGCCGAGTGCAGGTGCTGGTTTTGTTGTTATTCTGTGTGGTGATATAATGACCATGCCGGGCTTGCCAAAAGCTCCCCAGGCCGAGAAAATTGATGTTGATGATGAGGGCAAAATCGTGGGCATGATTTAAGAGGCGTATCCTATTAGACTGACAGAGAAAAATTATTTTTGCCTGGGTACGGAAAATAAAATAAATTAATTAAAGAAAATTGGCTTTGGCTGGATAAAGCCAATAACTGGAGGATAGACATGAAACCAGATGAGACCGAACAGAAACAGGTTTCCAGGACCAAGGCTCTGGATGCTGCTCTATCGCAGATTGAGAAGCAGTTTGGTAAAGGTGCGGTTATGAAACTCGGGCAGAAGGAAGCAGCCGTGAAGGCTGAAGTGATACCGACCGGTTCCATTTCCTTTGATTTGAGTCTTGGTATTGGCGGGTTTCCTCGGGGCAGGGTTGTTGAGATTTTCGGGCCAGAAGCAACCGGCAAGACGACCCTGGCACTGCACGTGATTGCTGAGGCACAGAAAAGAGGAGGTCAGGCTGCCTTTATTGACGCCGAGCACGCCCTGGACCCTAACTATGCGGCCAAGCTGGGCATCAACATAGATGAGCTCTTAATTTCCCAGCCTGATTACGGCGAACAGGCTCTGGAAATTGCCGAAGTGTTGGTACGCAGCGGAGCGGTTGACGTTATTGTGGTGGACTCAGTGGCAGCTCTGGTGCCCAAAGCTGAGCTTGAAGGTGAGATGGGAGATGCTCATATGGGGCTTCAGGCCAGGCTGATGTCTCAGGCGCTGCGAAAACTGACGGCTATTGTCAGCCGCTCCAAGACTTGCTTTATTTTCATAAACCAGATTAGAGAAAAAATTGGCGTGTTTATAGGCTCGCCAGAAACGACTACCGGTGGGCGAGCCCTAAAATTTTACGCCTCTCTGAGAATTGACGTGCGCAAGCTGGCGACCATTAAAGAAGGTGATGAGGTAATTGGGAGCCGGGTAAAAGTCAAGGTGGTAAAGAACAAGCTGGCCCCGCCTTTCCGTGAAGCCCAGTTTGATATTATCTTTGGCGAGGGTATCTCGCGTGAGGGCGACCTGGTGGACTGCGGTTTGCAGTATGGAATACTGGAGAAAACAGGCACCTGGTATTCTTACAAAGGAGAAAGGCTCGGACAGGGACGAGAAAACGTCAAAAAGTTGCTTAGAGAAAACAAAGAACTGGCAGACCAGATTGACCGGGAAATCAGACAAAAGGTGGGCCTCCTGAGCGAAGAACAGGAAGAAAAACAAGGCAAAAAATAAAAAGTAATCACCTGGGTAATTGAAAATAATTATCAGGAGGGGCAAGGATGAAAAGAAGGGGATTCCTTTCTTTTCTGGGAGGGCTTGGTTTTTATCTGCCCTTAAAATTTATGCTTAGAAACGATGTTAAGGAAAGAGGGGAAAAAATGAATTATCAAGCGAAAGATTATTCAGGGTTAATTGGCCTGCCGGGTTTTAGCGAGATGCTGCTCAAGAATCATTTTGCTCTTTACCAGGGCTATGTAAACAACACTAACAAGTTGATGGATCTTCTGACCCAGATAGTTAAAAATGGCCAGATCAACCAGCCTGAGTTTGCTGAACTGAAACGGCGGCTCGGCTGGGAATGGAACGGCATGCGGCTTCATGAGTATTATTTTGAAAATCTGGGCGGGAAAGAAACTTTATCCACCGGCAGCCGCCTCTATCAGAAAATAAGCGAGAGTTTCGGCAGCTACGAGCTCTGGGAAAAAGAATTCAAGGCTATGGGAACCATGAGGGGTATTGGCTGGGTAGCTCTCTACTATGACCGGCCAGCAGATCGGCTGATTAATTTCTGGATTAATGAACACGACGTTGGCCACCCGGCCGGCGCCGAACTTCTGCTCATCATGGATGTTTTTGAGCATGCTTATATCACTGATTACGGCTTGAAGAAAGCAGACTACATAGAAGCCTTCTTCAAGAACATCAACTGGAAAGCAGTGGAGAACCGCTTGAAGTATTAAGCCGGCCGAAAACAACTATGGTAGCGAAGTGTTCGAAAGCCGGTCCTTTCATCCGTAAAATAGCCGTGAATTTAAAACCGGGGTAGATTAAAGGCAGGTGGATTGCTTAAAGATTATTTTTATTATTGAAAGATTTTTCAAGTTTTTCCAGGAAACGGCTCCGGCTGAAAAAGGT
>JACIYK010000166.1 GCA_014359965.1 Candidatus Aminicenantota bacterium | reverse complement strand
CAAAAAAGAGCAAAGAATATATCAATTACTTGCCCTCGACACCCTACTCGCTTTCATTAAGGAAAATGGCCGATTTTGTCCTCTGGAGAAAGTACTGAGCTGGTAAGGCAAAATGATGGAAATTGAAACCAAAATTAAGATTGAGAACCTGAAAGCCATAAAAGAAAAACTTCTGGCTCTCGGCTGTCAAGTAGAAAAAGATTTTTACCGGGAATGGAATATTTTTTATGATTTTCCCGACGGGCGGCTGACCAAAAACAAACAGGCTCTGAGGTTGCGGGTTATAGGCAAAAAAACCTTTTTAACCTTTAAAGGTCAGCCACTCAAGTCCAGGTCTTTTAAAATCAGAGAGGAATTAGAAATTGAACTAAAAAATTTCAAAACCTTTAAAAAAATTCTCAAAAAACTTGGGTTGAAACAGATATTTGAGTACCGCAAGAAAAGAATGCTGCTGAGAAAAGACCGCGTGAAAGTCTGCCTGGATGAAAGTGAAGCCGGCTGCTTTATAGAAATGGAGGGAAAACGTAGTGACTTGGTCAGGCTGGCCCGACAGCTCGGTTTTTCAAGAAAAGATTTTGTAACTACAGATTATGTCCAGATGATTAAAGCTATTAGAGAACAGAATCACTCGTCTTCCTCTTCCAACTCTTCTTCTGACTCTTCTAATTCTTCTTCAAATTCTTCTTCCTCTTCTTCTGTTTCTTCTTCTGATTCAAAATCCTCTTCCTGATCTTCTAACTCTTCAGTTGCTTCAGCTTCTATTGTCTCCAGCGGAATAGGCTCAACCAGGACAAATTCTTCTTCCTGTCCTTCTTCCCGGCTAAAAGGTAATATTTCATATTTTACGGCGCCGCTTTTGACCTCTTCCTCAGCAATACGGATCGGACTTTTATATTTGGTCTTAATTTTCGGCTGAGCACCTTTTAAGAGTTGTTTAGCCCTCTGGGCAGCCACTATAACAAAACGAAACTTGCTGTCAAACTTATTTTCTTTCAAAGGGGTTTTCTCCTTCTCCATATAATTCATATGACAGAACAGAAAGGCAATATAGCAGATTTCGTGCCAGATATCAAGATAAACATTATTTGCAAGCTTCCACTAGGTTCCTCATAACAAACAAAGCCAGAACTTGGCTTGCCTAGTTACGGATATTTATTACTTTTTTTGGCCTGAGAATATCAATTTTTAATTGACAGGTTTAACTGCTCTATGTTAAAGAAAGTTTCGTTGTCATTAAATAGGCTTAACATTTTTTAGGAGTACCGACCATGGAAGTCTTTCTGAAGAACCTGGCCACCTGGCTGGACAAGACCGCTTCTAATATCTGGACCATCATGGTTCCTGTTCTTTTTGGAGTTGGACTTCTTCTGACCATTAAAATTGGTTTCATTCAGTTCCGCAAGCTGGGCACCGCCTTCAGGGTGATGTTCAGCCGTAGCTCTCGAAAGGGCGGTGGAGAAGGTGATGTATCACCATTCGCTGCAGTTTCTACTGCTCTGGCCGCTACTGTAGGAAACGGAAACATTGCCGGTATTGCTACAGCTCTTTACTGGGGCGGACCAGGTGCTATTTTCTGGATGTGGATTTGCGGATTTCTGGGTATGGCTACTAAATTTTCCGAAGCCTTCCTGGGCGTTCTTTATCGAGAAAAGCACCCGGACGGCACCATTGCCGGCGGGCCCATGTACTACATTAAAAATGGGCTAAACAAAAGCAACTTTGCAGTGTTTTTGGCCGGGTTTTTCGCTGTTTGCGGAGTCTTTGCTTCCCTTTTTGGCACAGGCAACATGATGCAAAGCAACCAGATGTCCCTGGCTTTCAAAACACAGTTTGGCATTTCTCCTTTTATTACCGGAACAGTGATAACTTTCTTTGTCGGACTAGTAGTCATCGGTGGAATTAAAAGAATTGGAGCCGTAGCTGAACGCCTCGTCCCAACCATGATTGTGCTTTATATCCTGGCTGGAATAATCGTCCTGTTTGACAACATTGAAGCCATACCAAAAGCATTTTTATTAATTTTCGAGCATGCCTTTTCTCCAGCAGCAGCCACTGGCGGATTCCTGGGAGCCACCATCAAGCAGGCGGTGCAATTTGGTGCCCGCCGCGGCATTCTCAGCAACGAAGCTGGGTTGGGCAGTGCTCCCATTGCTCATGCCGCAGCTCAAACTCCAAGCCCGCTGCATCAGGGTTTAATCGGAGTAATGGAAGTCTTTATCGATACCATACTGGTTTGCACTTTTACTGCTTTAATCAACTTGTCCTCAGGTGTCTGGACCAGTGGAGTTTCTGGCTCTGCTATGACCGTGACTGCTTTTTCCAAAACTATGCCTCACATAGGCGGGATTATTGTTTCCCTCTGTTCTTTCTTTTTTGGCTACACTACCCTTATTGGCTGGTGCTATTACGGGGAACAGTGCTTGAAGTACCTTTTTGGCTTTAAGGTGGCCATGCCCTACAGAATTGTTTTTATTGCTCTGACTTTCATTGGCTCAGTCGTCTCCATAGAAATCGTTTTCTTCATGGGTGATATTGCTAATGCCTTTATGGCCTTCCCGAACCTGATCGGCTTGATGCTGCTTTCTGGAGTCCTGAGCAAACGACTTAAGGAAATGAAGGAGAAATACCCAAATTTATTGGACTAAGAAAAAATTATTAAGATAAATCCCAAAAACTAATAAATTTTAACGATGTCGTCTTCCGTCTGAAACTTCCCGTCAGCCCCAGCCGAGCGCAGTTCAAAGCTGCTGTCAGATAATTTCTGATAGCGAATGTTTCTTCCCCAGCCGTCAGTCAGGCTGAGTCCGCCCTGGACTTCTTTCAAGTTTTCCGGGACCAGCCCTTCATGTTCAGACATCCATTCCTGCACAGCCCGGCTCAACTGCTCCAGGTTGACTGAAGTCAGCTCAGCTTTAGTCTGGTTGAACCTGGAGATATCTTCTTCCACCGGTGCTTTTTTCTCTGTTTTCATAAAATAGACAAAATAAATGACTACTACCGCCAGAAGCAGAACAGCCAACACACCTCTTCCCCGCAATTTTCCCTCCTTAAAAAGGAAATGACCCGTGAAGGACTCGAACCTTCAACCCGCGGATTAAGAGTCCGCTGCTCTACCTATTGAGCTAACGGGCCATAAAAAATTCTTAATAAGTTTAATTTAGAGCAGTCCGATTGTCAACATAGGCCAGTTAACATTTTGGCTTTCATCTTTATTTCCATCGGCTTCTCATGTCAGCTTTCCGATAATTTTTTTGATGCTTTTTTACCGCCAGCTTAGTATAATTTTTTTCTATTAAAAAATCCCATAATTTAATGGAGGAAACATGAAAAGCCACCTCAGAAAGGCAATGGCCGGAAAGAAAAAACTGGCCAGATATTCACTTTTTTTGTTCATGGTTATTTTTATTTTTGCTGGTTTGGCGCTACCCCAGGACCGGCTCAAATCCTATCCAAATTATGACCGCTACGAAAAAATCTCCAGAGAAATCAGGGGAGCCGTAAAATCAGGGGCCATCCGAGTAACCTGGAAAGATGAGGGGCAGGCTCTGGAATTTGCCAGAGATGGAAAGCAGTGGCGGTTTGACCTCAAGACCAAAAAACTTACTGAAGTAGGAAAAGCCCAGGAACAGCCGCCCCTGCCCTTTGGTCGTCGGGCAGGAAGGCCAGAACGAGGCCGGCAGTTTACCACCTACGAATCTCCGGACAAAAAATTCAAAGCCGTTTATAAAGACCGAAATGTTTACCTGGTGAATTCAGCCACTAAGGCTGAGATACCAATCACCACTGATGGCTCAGAAAAAAACAGGATTAAATACGGCATTGCTTCTTGGGTTTACGGAGAAGAGCTGGACCAGATTACCTCCATGTGGTGGTCACCAGACAGCCAGAAACTGGCTTTCTACCGTTTTGATGAAAAAGAGGTACCTGATTATTTCCTTCAGTTAGACCAGACCAAACTTTACAGCCGCATGGACATAGAGCCCTATCCCAAGGCCGGACATCCCAACCCGGTGGTTGATGTGCTTATCTACGACCTTAAAACTAAAAAAACTACTCCAGTGGACGTACGCAGTGGACAGCCCTTTAGCAATGAAGTCGTGGGGCATTATGTTTACGGTATTAATTGGACTAAAGACGGCCGGGAACTTCTTTTCTTCAGAGCCAACCGCCGCCAGAACATCACCGAGCTAGTGGCCGCTGACCCTGAAACCGGAAAGACCAGAGTAGTTTTGCGGGAAGAATGGCCAGCCAGCTGGACAGAAAACTCTCCGGCCATTACCTGGCTTAAAGATGGTCGCCGGTTTATTATTATTTCGGAAAGAACAGGCTTCAAGAATTTGTACCTGTACGACCTGAGCGGCCAGCTGCTGGCCACCCTAACAAGGCATCCTTTTGAAGTCGTCAAAGTGGTGGCCGTAGATGAAAAAGGCGGCTATGTTTATTACCAAGCACGGAGCGGAGACAACCCTATGAAGGTCCAGCTTCATCGTGTTAACCTTAAGGGAAAAAATGACCGCCGACTGACAGATCCGGCCTTTAACCATAGCGTGGATATCGCTCCCAATTTTAGGCATTTTGTGGACATTGCCCAGACCCACGATGTTCCGCCAATTACCCGGCTTTACACCACAGAAGGCAAGCTAGTAGCAGAACTGGCTAAATCAGACCTGAGCAAGTTTGAAGAGCTGGGCCTCAAAAAAGCAGAGCTTTTTACCTTCAAGGCAGCTGACGGACAGACTGACCTTTACGGCCTGCTCCAGTTCCCTTCTAACTTTGACCCCAACAAAAAATACCCCCTGTTGGTAAGCGTCTATGCCGGCCCTGCTACTAACGGTGCCAGGGAAACATTCATAATCCCAAATCCTATTACCGAGTTTGGCTTTTTAGTGGCTTCCTTTGACTCCCGGAGCGCCGCCGGCCGGGGCAAAAGATTCCTGGATGCTATTTACCAAAAACTGGGAGTGGTAGAAATAGACGACCAAGCAGCCGGAGTTAAACATCTGTGCCAGAGACCATACGTTGATGGCCAGAAAGTGGGAATTTTCGGCACTTCCTATGGTGGCTATGCTTCCATAATGGCCATCCTCAGACACCCGGATGTTTTCGCTGCAGCCTGTGCTTCCTCGCCAGTTACAGCCTGGGAACATTATGACAGCATCTACACTGAAAGGTATATGTGGCTACCCCAGGAAAATAAAGAAGGCTACAAGAATGCCAGTGCTCTCAATTATGTTAACAACCTGAAAGGCAGGCTAATGATTTACTACGGGACAGCGGATAATAACGTTCATCCCAACAACGCCATGCAGCTAATTCAGGCTCTGCAAAAAGCCGGCAAGAGCTTTGAGGTGCAGGTGGGACCAGATATGGGACATACCAGCGTCAGTCGTGACCGCATGATGGAATTTTTCATAGAAAACCTAATTCTAGCCAAGTGAATTTACCTGGTTAAACTTAAAATAAAGATATTTTAGGGTAGGCTGGCTTCGGGCCAGCCTTTTTATTATCTATCACCCTCAAAATCACCTCTGGGGAGTATTGCTTAACGCTTAAATTGCTTTTATAAACTAAACAGGAGGCAAA
>JACIYK010000165.1 GCA_014359965.1 Candidatus Aminicenantota bacterium | reverse complement strand
CGCCAGTATGTTTTTTCTTTTAAGTTAAAATCAAAAGCATGGGCCAGCTCTTCAGCTTCGCCTTCAATCATTTTTTCAGTGGCCCTGGTTAAATATTCAGTAATTTCTGGTGAAATAGCAGTAACCGAGGCAGTTATAGACCTGATAAAGAAAAAATCGCCTACTAGTAGGCTGAACTTTTCTCCATAAACGGTCGCTATCGTTTTTTCGCCTCTTCTGGTAGATGAACCATCAATGATGTCATCATGAATCAAACTGGCTGTATGAATGGCTTCTATTGCTGCGGCGGCGGTAATTCTTTCCTTTTCCTTGTATCCGAAGTGAGAAGCAGCCAGGAGAAGTATTCCTGGTCTTATCAGTTTTCCGGGTTTTTTGAAGACTGCCCGGGCCATCTTCCTGATGGCCGGAGAAGTACTTTCTGCCCACCTTGAGAGATAGACCTCAACTTGCTGTAAATCTCTTTTAACAGGAAATAAAATCTCAGCCAGAGACACCGGCTTTGAATTCTTTTTTGGGCCGGGCTTTTCTTTAAAATTCATCTGGCTTATAAAACTGGGTTAATTTTTTAAAATATTAACATTAGCTCAGTCTTTTTTCAATCTGAAGAAACGAAAGAAATTTTCTGTGGTTTTCTGAGCCAGTTCTTCCAGAGAAACGTTTTTCAGGCTGGCCAGCATCCGGGCCGTGGTCAAAACCAGAGCAGGCTCATTACGGGTATACACTTTTTTCTCCGGCCAGGGAGTTAGGTAAGGAGCATCGGTCTCCACCAACAAGTTTTCTAGGGGAATTTTTTTGGCTACTTCTCTCAGCTCATCAGCCCGCTGGTAGGTGATTATGCCGGAGAAAGATATTATAAAACCAAGGTCTAAGGCCTGGTGGGCCACCTCGTAAGTTTCAGTGAAACAATGAAAGATGCCCCGTAGCCGGCCCTTTCTGACTCTGAGCAATTCCAGAATTTGCGAACCGGCCAGGCGGCTGTGGATAATGACTGGAAGTTTTAGCTCAACTGCCAGGTCCAGCTGATATTCAAAGGCCAGGCGCTGTTTTTCAGATGGCGAAAAATTATAATGAAAATCAAGCCCTATCTCACCTACGGCCAGAATCTTTTTTTCTTCAGCCAGCTGTCTTATGGTACTCAGGTGTTCTGTTTTCAGTGCTTTAGCCTGGTGGGGATGAACGCCGGCTGCCAGATAAATTCCAGGTTGTTCCGAGGCCAGCTTCAGCCCGGTATCCAGACTGGATTCAAGGCAGAGGTCAAGAGGGCAGAGAAAACTGCTTATGCCTTTTTCTCTTGCTCTTTCTAGAACCTGTAACCTGTCGGCTGCGAACTGTCGGTCATCCAGGTGAGTATGAGAATCAACCAGCTCAAACTTAGCAAATGCTTCTTTTTTGCTCATTTTTCTCTTTTTTTAAATGTTTGAAACGAAGGAATATAAAAATCTTATTTTCTTTGTTGCTTTGAATAAAAAAGGGGGGAGAAACTTTGGTTTCTCCCCTGACGGATCATTTAGATTTTTAGTTTAGCACTCTTGACCTTAACTGGGCGGGTGGAATGGCACCGTTGGAAATCAACTTGGTCAGAAAGTCTGTCCGGTTAAAATTGTCTCCTTTAGTTCTCTGAACATCTTTCTCCAGGTCCAGAATTTCCTGCAGTCCAACGTACGGAAGGGCTCCCATGCCCGGGTTGAGAACAAGGTAATCCCATTTTCTTTCAGCTTCTGCTTCAGTCTGGAATCCCTGAATGGTCAAATATTTTATCACCTGGTCCTTAGTCATACCGCCCTGATGCATGTTGAGGTCAATAATAAAATCCATGGCTGTTTTTAGCATCAATTTCAACTGGGCTAACCTTAATCTGAGGTCAAAATCTCCATATCCAGCTGTAATCAGGTTTTCCTGCAGGTAAACCGGCCAGCCGAGAAGCAAAGCCTGATTGGGGAAAACCTTGGAGATTAAGGAAGATGACTTTCTGGTGCTAAGCAAGGGGACAAAAATGCCAGGGAACACTTTCTGGGCAGCCATGACATCAAGGTAGAAATAATTATATTCTTCTAGCAAGCTATTCGCTTTTTCATCTGGCCAGTCAGTAGGAATTCCGGCAATTTCAATGGTGTAATTCCCCTGGGTATCATAAGCTCCAGGGCCAATCAGGCGGGTAGGGGTGAGCAGGGCAAAATAGGCCGGCATTTTCTTAATGGTCAAATTTTCTTCAGGTACTGGAAAAACTTTAGTTTGGAGACCAAACGTCTTAACTTTCTCTGCTGAGGCAGCGATGCTGTTGACCAGCTCATCTCTGGTGGGATGGAGTCCTTTTATCTTGTCAAAAACATTCTTGATGACCCTATTCATCACGACATCCTGGTCTCCTTGCATCTGCTCTATATCTATTTCCGGATACATCATCTTATGCAGTGGTATGCAGACCAAGAGCATTTCTCTTCTGATGTTTTTGACATCAGTGGTAGCTCTGGAAATTAATTCTTCCTGACTGATGACTGTGCCTGAAAGCCTCTGAATAAGGCGGCGATGGACTTCAGGACCGAGCCGAAAATTGCCAGTAGATTTGGGCAATAAATCATTTTGCAGGTATCTTTGATAGTCTTCCAGCACGGGAATGAGCTTGTTGACTTCAGTCTGGAAAAGATGTTTCACCGGGTCGGAAGCGCTGGCTATCAGAGTGGGCACTTCATTTTTATAGAAATCGATAATATGCGGCATCTGGGCAATAGCTGTTTCGGTATAAGCTTGAGCTGGAGTTTTCAGGTTTTCTTTGGCTCTTTTAATTAAACCAGGAATAAGTTTAACCCTTTCTGTGGCGCTTTTAACTCTGACATCTATCGGAGCAAAATCCTTGGAGAGGAGACCATAAACACTGTTAATGATAATGTCATTGTAATAAAGTGGGTTGTAATCCCAGGGGAGCAGGTTTTCAAGTTTAACAAATTCTAGGTCAATGTAATCAAAGAGGATGTTTAGGCTTTGCTGATTTTCCGGGCTGAGCTTAGAGCGGTCAAGTTTAATCATATCCCCATTGATTTTTTTCAGGAAGGCATCCCTTTTATCAATATTGGATTCACTTGGGTCTTCGAGATTATTGTTGTATTTGTAATAGCCAGCCAGGGTGGCGGCAGTGGGATTGAATTTCCAGTATTCATCCAGGTAAGTTTCCAGGATTTTCTGGAACTTGGCGTCTTCCTGGCTCTGACCGAACAAATAGCCTAGGGGAATAGCCATGACCAGGAAGGCAGAAAGGATGGCGATTAGTTTCGTTTTCTTCATTATTGTTTACCTCCTCATCTTTTTTCTAGTTCAGGTTAACTAAAAGCCAAATTTAATTCAACATAAAATGCTACCATAAGAAGAATAAAAATTTCAAATATAAGTTATTAATTTAAAGAATATTTTTTTTCTTACCATCTGATAAAGGCTGAACCCCAGGTAAAACCCGAACCAAATGCCGTTAAAGCAATCAACATACCAGGTTTAATTTTGCCTTCTTTCACTGCTTCCGAAAGAGCGATGGGAATGGAAGCTGCTGTTGTATTACCGTATTTGTGGATATTTCTGATGACTTTTTCCTCCGGAATTCTGAGCCCCCTAGCTACCATCTGAGAAATACGGTCATTAGCCTGATGAGGTATTAAGTAATCAATGTCATTAACGGTCAGTCCCAGCTTTTCCAGACCAGCCATTACTGCCTGAGGCATTTTTTCACAGGCATTTTTAAAGACCAGCCGGCCGTTCATCCGGGGAAAAAATTTTCCCTGATGGAAAAATTCTTCCCGAAAAGTAGGGTTGTCTTTAGAGGAAGGCTTTTCCATCCACAGTTCACTGACAAACCGGCCGTCAGAAAAAAGATGACAAGAAAGTACTCCGCGTCCATCATCGGAATCATTGGCTTCCAGGACCACAGCTCCAGCCCCATCACCAAAAAGCACAGCCATGTCGCGGCCCTCATCAGAGAAATCAAGGTTGGCGGATTGTAGTTCTGCGGCCACCAGCAGGATTTTATTATAAGTGCCGGTCCTGATGTACTGGTCAGCCACAGACAGAGCATAGATAAAGCCAGAGCACTGGTTCCTGATGTCCAGGGCGCCGATTTCTTTCAGACCGAGCTTGGCCTGAACTTGAACTCCAATACCAGGAAAGTAGTGATCAGGGGAAAGCGTGGCGGCCACGATAAAGTCGATTTCAGATTTGTCTATTCCAGCATCTTCTATAGCTCTGATAGCGGCTTCAGTGGCCAGGTCTGAAGTGCCAACCCCGGGTTCTGCCCAATGACGCTCGACAATACCGGTTCTTTCTCTAATCCATTCGTCAGAAGTGTTCATTATTTTTTCCAGGTCATGATTAGTCACTACTCTTGGTGGTATGTAATGCCCGATTCCTTTAATGATTGTCCTTCTCATTTGTCATATCCTTCTTATAACCTGTTATAGTGTTAATTAGCTTAATAATTTATGAAAAAACAAAGTGATAATCAACTGAAAAATAAATTAAAGCCAGCCATTTTTTTTATACCAATCCAGGGTCTCTTTTAGAGCCTTTTCAAAGTCCCAGATGGTTTCAAAACCAAGGTCTTTTTTAATCTTAGAGACATCAGCGGTCCAGGATAATTTTTCCATATCCAGATATTTACTGATATTTACCGGACTGGGTTTACCGGTTATTCTGGCTCTGACTTCTGACAGTCTGGCAGCCACTTTAACCAGCCAGAGGGGAACGCGTACCACCTGGGGCTTTACTCCGAGATAAACAGCGGCTTTTTGACCTATTTCTTCCCAGCTTCTGGGTACCGGGTCGGCTACGTTGTAAATTTCACCTGATTTATAGTCTTTGTCCAGACCGAGCATTAAAGCTCTAACTAGGTCCACTACGTAACACAAGCTTAATGTCAGCTTTTTATTAAAGGTAAAAAGCCAGCCCTTTTTCAAATTTTGGAAAAACTGCAGGAAATCCTGGTCTCTTGGACCATAGATAGCGGCAGCCCTGAAGATAATTACAGGCATTTCATCCTTATATTTAAGGGTCTCCAGTTCAGCCAGAAGTTTACTTTTACCATAGGGTGAGGCAGGAGCTGGAGGCTCCTCTTCTTTAACTGGTTTACCATCATTTGAAGGACGTCCGGCGGCCAGACTGCTTAAAAGCACGAACTTCGGTCTTAGTCGTTTTTCAAATATTCTTTCCAGCAACCTTGCTGTTCCAGCCTGATTTACAGTATAATAATCGCTCGGCCGGGGGCTTTTAGTCAGTCCGGCCAGGTGAAAGACAAGCTCAATATTATCTGGCAGAGGAGGTAGTGAGAGTAGGTCCCCGACTAGGAAATGAAGCTGTGGATGGCCTTTGAGCCAGGCTAACTTATCTGGCTGACGGACTAAGGCATAAACCTGATGTTTCTTGCGGGCAAGTAAGGCTTCTATTAGCGAGCTTCCGATAAAACCTGAACCACCGGTCACCAGAATATTCATGTTCAGATTTTAAACTACCAGGCGGAGCTGGTCAATTGAACTTGAAAAAAAACAAATAAAAAGGTAAAAAGATAGAGTTTAAAAAAGAGGAAAAGCAAATTTTAGGAGGAGAAAATGGACATTTTTTCTAAGTGTAGAGAGTTCAGCCGTGATGAAGAAGTTAAAGCGGCC
>JACIYK010000164.1 GCA_014359965.1 Candidatus Aminicenantota bacterium | reverse complement strand
TTTTCTTTTTTATCACTCTGAAATATTTTAGTCAACTTTTTGTAATCGCTTTCGTAAAAAACTTTTTTGTTCTTAGTGTTTTTTTAAAAGAAGTTTTAGCCTTATTTTCCCCGGACATCACCTTAACTATAGTGAAAATTAATCTTCTTAAAATCTAATGGTCGTCACTATTTTTAGAAGAGCGAATTTGTCATCCAGGAAAGCGATGCCTGTATTCAATTCATTTTTTTAAAAGAAAAGAAATGCTGAGCTGATAAAAGAAAAAAATAAAAAAGAGCGTCTCTTCTCCCCCTACCCAGGCCAGCCTGAATTTCTTTCTGCCTGATACCTTTTATCTTGGCTTCTAATTAAAAGCTTGTTCTCTAACCCTTCCTAACTAATCTCTGGACTGCCGGATGAGAATCATTCGCAGCAGCTGAATAGCGGCCATGGCCGTAGCTGCCACATAGGTCATAGCTGCCGCCCCTAAAACTTTTCTGGCTCCTTCAAGTTCCCTGGCGTTAAGGAAACCACGCTCTTTTAAAATGGCCAGAGCCCGACGCGAAGCATCAAACTCTACCGGTAAAGTGATGACTGTGAAAAACACTGCCGCGCTAAAAAGGAGAATACCTACATCCATCAGCACCCGCGCACTGCTCCGGTTAAAAATTAGGCCGATGAAAAATAAAGGGAAGGCCAGGTTGGAACCAAGACTGGCTATGGGATAAAAGGCATTCCGCAAGACTAAAAACGAATAGCGCTGGGCATGTTGAATGGCATGACCGGCTTCATGGGCAGCCACTCCCAGCGCTGCAATGGATGGACTATCATAAACACTTTCAGAAAGTCTGAGAACTTTTTTTCTCGGGTCATAATGGTCAGTAAGATGTCCCGGAATTCTTTCCACTCTCACATCACTGGCCGGGCTGTATCTTAAAATCTCGGCTACGGCTTCAGCTGCCGTCAGTCTGGAAGAGGAAACAACCTGGCTGTATTTTAGGTAAGTAGATTTCACCTTGCTTTGAGCATAAAGGGCAAAAATGAGAGCTGGAATTAACAGCACCATGGTATAATCAAAAAAGAAGAACATTCTTTACCTCCTGTTCAATTTATTTTAGCCGAAAAAACAAGAGGCGTAAACAGGAGCAGAATAAAATCAGTTAATCAATTTTTAAGAATCTGGCACTGTTTGAAGGTACAAAACAAATAAGTTTAAAGAAGAAAAATTTACCCCCCCCGCAATTGGATCACCTGAGCAACTTGCGGGCTAAACTTTCAGGCTTGAAGCACCTGAATAGCTCTTTCAATGTTGGAAACATCCATAACAACCGAGACGGTGTCGCCGTTCCGGCTGAGAGTTCCGTAGCAGTATTCAATGTTAATTCCTTCGTCCCCTATCTTGGTGGCCACCTCAGCCAGAGCCCCAGGCTTGTTCTCCAGATGGATTAACAGGACATCACGAAGCTCGGTCGTGTAATTCAGCTTGTTCAAGAGTTTTACCGCTTTGTTAAGGTTCTTGACATAAATTTTAGCTGTGTCCTGAAAAACTCCGATGGCTTCAACATTTATCTCATTTTCTGCCAGCTGGCTGAGTAAATCACCCAGAACCGAAGGTTTGTTTTCCAAGATGACAAAAATTTCGGTGATTCTTTCAAAATTCATAGCTTTCTCCCCATTTTTGTTTATTTTACCTTGATTGCCCTTATATTCTATTAACCCATTTTTAAACAAATTGCAAACGGTTTCTAACTGAGAAAATACCCAAAAAAGAAAGAAGGAGGTAATTTTTGCGGGGCGGCGATGGATTCCGAGACTACCAGGGAAGCGCCACAAACAGGCTCTGGCTGGCGAAAAACTCGGTTTAAAAACCGGTTGCTTAAAGGACTTATTTAAACGGGCTCAGGGTCACACTGTTCCTCTGTCATTATTTTTTTAATTTATTTGCTTTATGGAAAGAAACCTATGCCGGGGTAACACATCCCCCAGTCTAAAAGATTTTTCCTGGGTTGAGGATGCCCTGAGGGTCAAGAGCCTGCTTTATCCTTTTCATCATCTCAATCTGACCGGCCTCAAGGGAAAGAGAAAGATAGTTCTTTTTGTAAAGGCCGATGCCATGCTCTCCAGAGATTACGCCTCCCCGGGCCGCAGCATCTTTAAACAGCTCCTGCCTGGCTGCTTCCAGTCTGTCCTTTATCTCTTCATAACTCACAGGTACCATCTGACCTTTTTCATACCTGGCCTTCATCAGGTGAATGTGAATATTACCATCACCAGCATGACCGAAGGACGGCAGCCATAAATCGTAGCGCTGCGCTACTTCCTGTACTTTTCTCATATGCCCTGGAATCTCAGAACGCGGTACGCAGATATCAAGGATATCAACGGTTTCTTTTTTGATGGCTTCATAAATTTCCGAGCGAATCTTGAGTACCTCATCCTGTTTAGCTTTGGTGTCAGCCACAAAAACATCAACGGCCCCGTTTTCCAGCACCACATCAGCAATCTGGTCCGTCATCCGGCTCAAATCATCCTCAGAAGGAGAATCCACGATAACCATCAGGTGAACTTCTCCCTGATGGGACGGCCAGTTCAGGTTAAGATGTTTTTCCGTAAGCTGGATAACATCCAGCCCAACAAATTCCACGGCCATAGGCACAATCCCTTTTTCAAAAATCAGCGGTACGTTGTCAATGGCTTGTTCAATGCTGTTAAATGGTATGACCATGGTCCTCAGGAAGGTGGGACGGGTCATCACCTGAACAATTGCCCTGGTAATAACACCCAGGGTGCCTTCTGACCCAATAAATAAATGAAGCAAGTTGTAACCAGTGGAATTTTTTATCAGCTTGCCGCCCGGGTGTATGACCTGGCCGCCAGAGAGAACTACTTCCAGACCCCTGATGTAATTACGGATAACCCCATATTTGACCGCCCGGCTCCCACCAGCGTTAGTAGCAATCATGCCACCAAACATAGCTCCTTCATCACCGGGATGGGGTGGAAAATAAAAGCCTTCTTTTTCAACGGCCTGGATGAATTCTCCCAGAGTCAGACCCGCTTCCACTACGGCCATCTGGTTTTTTCGGTCCATCTCCAGAAACCGGTTCATTCGCTGCATAGACAGGACTATGCCGCCATGAACCGGAACACAGCCACCAGCCAGCCCTGTTCCCCCACCACGGGGAGTAACCGGCACTCGGTTTTCTTCAGCCAGCTTCAGGATGGCCGAGACTTCTTCCGTACTTCCTGGTCTGACCACCACTTCCGGCACACATCCAGGTAACTGATTTACATATTCATCATAGCTGTAGCCAGCTATTTCTTCCCGGCAGGTGAGCACATTATTTTGCCCGCAGATTGCTATTAAATCCTTAATAATCGAGTCATTAATTTTGTTAAACATTGTTATTCTTACCTTTCAGAAAATTTAAGCTCCGTTAGCCGGCAATATTTAAAATTATATCCACCACCATCAGGTCGGCCATCCGCCTTAAAAATTAATTGTTTCTCTTTTACCTTACTCAACAGAATCAAATTGCCCTGATTTAAAAATTTTCTGCTGTTCAAAGCAGGGATTTAACCGCCCTGGCTATAGCTCCGGCGTCAATTTCATACCTGGCTAGGAGTTCCTCAGGTTTGCCCGAGCGCGGTAGCTCCCTGATACAGAGATGCTTCCATAACTTTTTTTCAGGCAGAACCAAGGCTACGGCTGTACCCAGTCCTCCCTGCTCAAAATGGTCCTCAGCCACCACCACCCGGCCACCAGTTTCAGCCACAGAATTCACTATGGTTTCAGCATCAAGAGGTTTAACCGAATAAGCATCTATTACCCTGATAAAAATTCCTTCTTTCTTTAACATTTCATAGGCTTTTAAAGCCTCATGAACTGTAATTCCGGCTCCAATAACTGTGACCGCATCCTGCTCGCTTTTCCGCAGGACTTTAGCCCCTCCAGCCGGAAATTCTTCCTCAGCCGCATAAAGAATCGGTGTAGCTGGTCTGGTTGTCCTGAGATAAACCATTCCTTTATAACGGGCAGCCTCTTTGACGCATTTTTCCGCCGAGACAGCATCAGATGGATAAAATACCAGGCAGCCAGGAATAGGCAGAAACATAGCCAGGTCCTCCAAACCCATCTGTGACGGCCCGTCTTCACCAATGCTCACTCCCACGTGAGAACCACAAAATTTCACGTTAGAGAAAGAATATGCAGCCATGCGAATTTGGTCATGAGCCCTGGTGAGGAAAGCGGCAAAAGTAGCCACAAAAGGCAGGAACCCTTTGGCCGCCAGGCCCATGGCCATACCCACCATATTCTGCTCGGCAATGTAGGACTGGAAGGAACGTTCCGGAAAAGAAGCAAAGAATCTGTCGGCGTAGGTTGAATTTTTCACATCGCCATCAATGACCACAACTTTTTGATTTACCTTCCCCAGTTTTTCCAGAGCCAACCCATAAGCCAGGCGCGTTGCCGTTTTATCCTTATACTGAGGTAAACCAAAGTCAAAAGATTCTTTCCACTTGGGAATCCTGGCTTTGGGTCTACTCCGGACATATTTTTTGGCTTCAACCTCAGGCATGGGCCCCAGCTCGGCTAAGGCCTTTTCCAGTTCTTCAGGCTTAAGGGGCTTGCCGTGCCAGCCGTTTTTGTCTTCGAGGAAAGATACTCCTTTACCTTTTATGGTTTTAGCCAGAATTACCTTGGGACCAGAACTTTTACGGCACAAAGCCAAAGCCTCCAGAATTTTCTCTATCTTATGCCCATCAACTTCATACACTTCCCAGCCAAATGCCTTGAATTTTCTGGCATAGGCTTTGATGTCATGCTGGTGCATGGTGGCGTCAGATTGTCCCAGCCGGTTAATATCAACTATGGCCACTAGATTGCTGAGTTTATATTCGCGGGCTGCATTGGCCGCTTCCCAGACCGCTCCTTCCGCGCATTCTCCGTCACCCATAAGGACAAAAGTCCGGGCTTTAACTCCAGCCAGCCTCTGGGCCAGCGCTAGTCCCACCCCCACAGAAAGTCCCTGCCCCAGTGAACCGGTGGCCGCTTTAACCCAGGGAATTCGGGGAGTCGGATGTCCTTCCAGGTCGCTTGAAATTTTTCTCAGGTCCAAGAGGGATTCCTGCGGTATCAGGCCAGCTTCAGCGTAGGCAGCCCAGAGAATCGGCGCCGCATGTCCTTTGGAGAGAACGAACTCATCATTTTCCCAGGCAAAAGGGTCTCCTGGGTTAAAGCGCATTTCGTGGAAAAAGAGGCAGGCCATAATTTCAGCGGATGATAAACAAGTGGTGGGATGGCCTGAACCAGCGGCCGTGGTCATCTTTAAAGAATGAATTCTCAGACGTTTGGCGATTTTTTCTAAAACAGTTATGGATGGCATTATTTTACTCCGGATAAAAAAATTTAGCTTTTATTATAAGTTTAAATAACCTGGCTCTCAAGTAATTTCAAAGAAAAAACACCAGAGTTGCTTTTTCGTTTCTTTTTTACTCACCCATGCGGGCCAGAAGTCCCTTGGCTCGAACCGACTTAAACATGCGGAAGAAAAACAATAAGGACAGGCCCAAATAGATAAGATTCAAAAAAAGGGCCCGGGCCAGATGCTCCAGAGAAATCCCCTGGCCAAAAATCACGGCCCTCATGCCTTCAAACACATAAGAGGCCGGAATAAACATTGCCACTTTCTGAAGGAAATTGGGCAGCACA
>JACIYK010000163.1 GCA_014359965.1 Candidatus Aminicenantota bacterium | reverse complement strand
GGGTAGATGTCAACCTGCAGGAAGTTATTCAATCTGAGAAAGGTCACAAGAAAAAAGCTTCCTTTGATGAGCTTTTAGAAAGAGAAAAGAAAAAAGCAGAAGAAATCAGTCAGAAGTTTGAATCAACGGTTGAGCTCCGTCAGAAAAAACTGGAAAAAGCGAAAGAAGCTTTTGAGAAAGCTTTGAGCCATTTAGACGAGCTGGAACAAGAAATAGAAGAAGAAAGAGAAAAAGAACCGGAAGAAGGCAAGAAATAAAAATCCAGCTACACTCCGGAGCTATTGTTTTACTTGGGTGGGAAAAACTTTAAAAAACGCTTGTTTAATTTTTTAAAAACTCGAGCGGCGTTTGTTCAGCTTAAATTAAAAATCAAAATGACGGTCTAGTCTTTTCGATTAACTCAGAGCTTTTCTTTCTGGGACGCTAGCTCCCGGGCTGGGTTTCGTCTTCCCTGATTTTCGGAGCCATGGTCCAGCCGGTAAAGCCAAACAGAGCCAGGATAAACACTGCCAGGTAATTGGAGAAAGCATAGGCCACATAAGAAAAAGTCGGCACTCCAAGTGTCCCGGTTATATAGACTCCGGCCATGCTCCAGGGAATCAGAGGAACGATGATGCCACCGCTTTCTTCTATTATCCGGGACAGGTTTTTAGCTGCCAGACCTTTTTTCCGGTAGGCATCTGACAGCAGCTCGGCCGGGATGATCATCGACAAATAGGAACTGCCAGTAATGAGGGCGGCCAGGATGGTGGTACCGATGGTAGTTAGAACCAGGCTCCAGACTTTATCGGCGAACTTCATTATCTTTTCCAGGATCACAGCTAGCATCCCGGTTTTCTGCATGATGCCGCCGAAGCTGAAGGCGGTGAAGGCCACCAGCTGGGTTTCCATCATGCTCATCAACCCACCGCGGGAAATCAGGCGGTCGACCGCCTCCAGGCCAGTCCTGGCCGAATAACCGGAATTGACGGCCTGAGCCACCTCGACCAGACTGGCTCTCTGGAAGATGACAGCCAGAGCCACAGCCACAGCCGAGGAAATCAGCATGCCGGGAATGGTCGGTTTCTTGGTGAAAGCATAATAAAAAACAATCAAAATAGGTATCAGCAGGAAAAGGTTGAAATTAAAATTCCTGTCCAGAGTGGAAGTGATCTGCTGGATTTTTTCCCGGTCGAATTCCCGGCCGCCATACTTCAGGCCCATAAAAAAATATATTACCAGTCCAGCCAGCCAGGCCGGTGTTCCTGACCAGAACATATGCTTGATGTGGTCAAAAAGATTGGAGCCCGCCGTAACCGCAGCCAGGTTGGGTATGTCTGACAGGGGCGACATCTTATCGCCAAAGTAAGCTCCAGCCACGATGGCCCCGGCCGCCGGTCCAAGCGGTATTCCTAGCCCCATGGCAATGCCGATAAAAGCCACACCAAGGGTTCCTATCGTTCCCCAGGAAGTCCCACAGGCTAAGGAAGTAAGGGTGCAGACCAGGCAGGCGGTGACCAGAAAATATTTCGGGGAGATGAGTTTTAGGCCGTAATAAATGATCATGGGTATGGTGCCGCTAGCGATCCAAGTGGCCACCAGGACTCCAACCGCCAGCATGATCAGGATGGCCGGCAGAGCTTTCCTGATGCTCTCCACTATGCCAGCTTCCATGTCTTTCCAGGAATATTTAAGATAAGCCCCGAGGACGGCGGTGATGAAAGCCGCAGCTACCAGCAGTACCTGGGCTTTTATCCGGTAAATACCATAGCCTATCCCCAGAAGCAGGGCCATAGTCAGAAGTGGAATAAGAGCCAGACCAAAGCTGGGCTTTTTAGGTGAAGGTGAAGTAGATGTAAGCGCAGGCTGATTTTTTTCTTCTGAAACCGGGTTTTTATTCTCCATCGCTTTCTTCTCCTTAAAGCCGGATATTAATTACCTGGTGAAAAAGAATTAAATTTCAACTTGAATGAGGTTTTGTTTGTTTTTTTAATAATTACCTTGGCTTTTTTCACTTTTGACTGCTGTTCTTTTTTATTCTATTATCTGTTACAAATTTATGCGCCTGCCTTTAATGGCACTTTCTGCCTTTTTAAATAACAAGTGTTAGTCTCGAGTTGAAAAGGTACCCCTGGCCTTAATCTGGCCGTTGGCCATCATCGTTTTTCCACGGCTGAAGACGTATTTGAGCTGAAGCTCTTCATTAAGAAGGAGAAGGTCAGCATCGTATCCTGGGGAGAGTTTTCCTTTACCTTTCAGCTTGTAGATTTCAGCCACGTTGGTAGAGAAAACCTGGCTGGCTTCAGACAGGGTGAGAATTTTTTGCCGCACCAGTTCCTGAAAAGTCTGGAAATAATCTTTCTGGGAAGCAACCGTTAACCCTACCAGCCGGCCGCTCTGGTCAAATACCGGTAGGCTGCCGTTTCCATCAGAACTTACCGTGACCTGATTGAGATAATCTCCCCGGGCTTTTATTTCTATTAAGGCCTTTAGCACACTGACCTCATCTTCTGCCACCGGTTCGGGCATAGCCGTCAGGTCAAGGTAGCCTCCTTTTTCCAGCCACTTTAGCCCCTGAGCAAATAAAAAACGATTGCGGTTGATATGGGTGGGTATTACCTGGGTAGCAGGAATTTCAGTTTCTTCTACCATGCGGAATAAGTAATCCAGACCACGTGGGCCATCTCCCAGATGAAGATTGGCCAGTCCAGCTTTACCACCAAGCATCCCGCCAACTCTACATTCAGCTACAAATTTAATGAACTCTTCAAATGTAGGCTGGCTGGAACGATGGTCAGACAGAGCGATTTCACCAGCGCCTATCACCTTATCAATTAAAGCAATGTCGGAACGCACACTCCCGGTAAAAGTCGGAGTTGGCAGATTGTATGCTCCAACCATAATCCAGGTGTTCAGCCCTTCTATCTCTAGGGCGCGGGCTTTGGCTAGAAGTGAGGAAGGATGCCTGGTAACGCTATCTGTCCCTAAGAGGCCTATAACTCCAGTTACTCCAAACCTTACACAATCTTCAACCTGGATTTCTGGTGCCCTGGTGGCTGGCCCCCCTTCGCCACCGCCGCCGGTGATGTGAACATGAGGGTCTATAAAACCGGGTATAGCCTGAAGTCCAGTGCCTTCTATTTGTTCCACTTCCAGCCCGTTAATTTTGATTGCCCCCGGTTTTTCAATGGCCGCAATTTTTTCTCCAGCCAGGAGCAGGTCTCTGATTACGGGCTCGCCCTTTTCAAAAACTAATAACCCAGAAATAAGTTTAAAAAATTTTTCTTCACTCATCTTTTTTCCTGCTATCTTATACTAATTATCTTCTAAACTAACAATTTTTTGTTTTTCAGGCAAGAAAATTAAATTTGCTTTCCGCCTAAAGATAGCAACATTAAGGCTTTAGTTTATCTTATTTTTTTGTTTAGGAAAGAAATTAATAAATTTTATCTAAACACTTTTCAGCCTCCAGGCGTATAAATAGCGAAGTGAGAATAACCGGCAGCCAGGCTTAAGAAATTTTATTTCAGGTATTTTAACCTAGGTGGCTGACTATAAAAAGCTGGTAGAATTCTTTGAAAATCAGGGTGCTGCTTTAATGTCTTTTGCCTTGAGTCTTTTAAAAAACCGGGCTGATGCTGAGGATGCCTGTCAGGAAATGACTCTGTAGATGCTGCGGCACTGGGACCAGTTTGATGGCAATAAGAACCTTAAAAACTGGGCTTTTACCATACTTTACCGGAAGTGCATGGAACAGCTCAAAAGGTGAAAGCGTTTCCTGTGTTTTTTTAGAAAGGCTACTTCTCAGACGATGACGGAGGGAGATGAACTGCCAGATGACAGCTGGCCAGCCTGTCTTTCGGATAAAGTTTTTCGTGAGCTTTCAGCCAGAGAAAGGGCTTGTCTGGTGCTCTGGGCAAACGAGGGCTTCACAGCTAGGGAAATCGCCGGTGTTTTGGGATTAAGTCCGGGTACTGTCCGGGTGCATCTGTTCCAGGCGCGCCGGAAATTAAAAAAGCTAATGGAGAGGGGAAATGAGAAGAAGGTTTAATTGTTTTCTGGCTAACCTGGCATGGTATTTAGTGCCCTTCACCTGTTTTCGGGACTGGCTTCTCCAGGTTCATCTGGGGCATTGTTTTGAATGCCAGAAAAAGCTTATAAGCCAGTAAGAAGCCCGTGGCCTTATCTCTCAGGTCAAGGCCTCCTGGCCGACCGAAATTGTGGCCAGGGCAGAAGAAGCTATCGGCAGGGAAGAACTGGAACCCGGCCTGAAGAAAGGCCAGGGAAACCTGGGCTGGTTGGCGCGGGCCTATGCCGGATTGGCGGCGGTGGCCATTGTTATCCTGATGGCCGGCTTCGGCTGGTACCTCGCCCAGCAGAAGAGCGGGTAGCGGATTGATTCCGGCTATGATACTTATAAAACTAAAATCGTATCAAAAGTATCATTAGAATATGTCCGGGCTAAAGGACATCCGGCCAGCACCTACATTTACCGGACCAATGACCCGGAAATGGTCATCATTTGGGTGGAAGCGGTTAATTGACCCTTCGGGGTTTAAGTTTGATTCGACCACGGGAGGTCAATATGAAAAACTTAAATAAACTGCGGGCAACGGGACTAATAGTCATTGTTCTGTTTTTCTGACTGACTCTGTTAGCACAGACCCAGAAAGCGGAAAAGGTCCGGCGGCCGCTGGTGGAAATGAAGCTTAAGGTCTTTGAGGGAGTCCGCGAAGGTCGGGTGGAGCCGATCAAAACAGTGACCTCATCTTTTTTGAGATACACCCTTTCGGCCAGTATCAGGAGTGAGGACACTTCGGAAAAAGAAGAAAACCAGTTACGACGGGTCTTTAACCTCAAAGGAGTTCAGCTGCTGACTGAGGCCAATCTGAGCTGGCCTGAAATCCGTTCCAGGGATTTTCATATGTTCCGTCTGGACAGCAAAGAATACGCCATCGTCATAACCCTGGTGCGGATTAACACCCAAGAAAGGATAACCTGCCGGGTGGAGGTCATGGAACAGGATAAAGATAAGAAAAGCCACTTGCTGGATTCGGAGCTGACTCTGGACAAAAACGTCATAACTACCTTCGGCTTCGAAGACACCACTGCCAAACCTTATTTCTTATCACTCAAAGTCCAGAAAATCTGGGGTTCTCCGGGGCTGGTTGTGCTACTCGAAGCGGTTGAGGCCGTTCCCCCCGCAGGAAAAGTGGGAGAAGGGATTCCAGCCGTTCCCACCCAACCCGTACCTCTTAAAGATGTGGTCAGGGCGACTGGAAATATAGCCCCGCCCAAACTCATCAAAAAGGTAGAGCCGGTCTATCCAAAGGAAGCCAGGCAGGCCGGAGTGGAGGGTGTGGTGATCCTGGAAGTGACCACTGACAAATTTGGCCGGGTAGCTGATGTCCGGGTGCTGCGCTCGGTACCACCGCTCGACCAGGCAGCTATCGAGGCCGTCAAGCAGTGGGTTTATGAACCGGTTATCATTGACGGCCAACCCCGCCCCATCGTGTTTACAGTGACGGTTAACTTCAAGCTCAAATAAAGTAAAAAACTAAAATTTATCGGGCGGAAAAATGATCGGTTGAACCTAAAGCAGAGGGCAGAAAAATATGGTTGACCAGCGAGTCGAATTGTATTCTAAAGAAGCTTGATACCTGTGGGTTAAGGTATAAGTAAAATGGGACCAGAGCCAGCACTGGCTAGGAAAAT
>JACIYK010000162.1 GCA_014359965.1 Candidatus Aminicenantota bacterium | reverse complement strand
ATTTTATGTGATAATTTTAAAACAGTAATTACAGGAGGCAAACCATGAAGAAGTATCTCTGGATCGGTGGAATAAGTTTTTTAGCGGGATTTCTTCTTGCCGGCTTTTTGCTTTTTTCTCCTGAAAAACCTGCCAGTTATCTTTCTACTGATAAATCACTCTCCATACTTAGCAATTCCGGGCCTTTACTGACTGAGCAAAAACCAGCCCCAAGTTTGGAGCAGACCCTGAGCCAGGACTTTGTCCAGATAGTGGAAAAAGTCAGTCCTGCGGTGGTCAGCATTACCGCCGAAAAAGTAGAGAAGATGCCGGAATTTAGCCTGGACGAAGGCTGGCCCTTCGAAGATTTCTGGGACAGATTTTTTGGCGCTCCCCAGAGGCCACGAGGCCGTCAGAGAGAATACCGAAGTCAAGCCCAGGGCACGGGCTTCTTTATTTCCTCTGATGGTTATATCTTGACCAATAACCACATTGTGGAAGAAGCCATAAAGATCACCGTAAGAACTAACAAAGAAAAAGAATACGAAGCTAAACTGGTCGGCCGGGATGCGGCCACGGACTTGGCTCTTCTTAAAATAGAAGGCAAAGATTTTCCCTATGCCGTTCTGGGTAATTCTTCAGCCATCAAAGTGGGCGAATGGGTGCTGGCTATCGGTAATCCTTTTGGCATGGAAAGAACAGTGACGGCCGGCATTATCAGTGCTAAAGGAAGGCAACTCGGGCTTGGCGGGAATGTACCCACCTACGAAGATTTCATTCAGACGGATGCGGCCATAAACCGTGGCAACAGCGGTGGACCTTTGCTCAATCTCCGGGGTGAAGTTATCGGTATCAACAGCAACATCATCACTCCTTCTGGAGGAAACATTGGCATCGGTTTTGCCATCCCCTCTGACCTGGCTAAAAAAGTTGTCGTCCAGCTCAAAGAAAAGGGCCGGGTGGTGAGAGGGAGACTGGGTATCCGCGGGACGGATGTCAGCGAATCCATAAAGAAGCAGTTTAAACTCACTGTCGACCGCGGGGTGATTATTTCCCAGGTTGAGCCAGACAGCCCGGCAGACAAAGCTGGCCTTAAAAAGTACGATGTTATCGTGGAAATTAATGGTCAACCAGTTGAAAACTGGAAAGACCTCCGCTTCAAAGTAGCAGATATACAGCCAGGGCAAACCGTAACCCTAAAAATAGTCCGCGATGGTAAAGAAATGACGGTCAAAGCTAAAGTTGATGAACTGGAACCTGTAACCAGCCAACCAACCGAAGAAAAAACTGACAAGGATGTTGGTCTTAGCCTGACTGCCCTCACACCTCAGCTGGCTCGCCGCTACGGTTTGGTTACTACCGAAGGCTTGCTTGTAACTGAGGTCAAAGACTACAGCGCTGCCCAAAGAGCTGGCCTACAACCTGGCGATATCATCCTGGAAGTTAACAGAACGAAAGTTACTTCAGTAAAAGAATTTAAAGATATTCTGAAAGCCACTCCGTCAGGTGAGGAAATCATCCTGCTGGTGCGCCGCGAAGGAGATGGCCAAAAAATTGACTTTATCGTTACTTTGAGGGTACCTTGATGAACTTTACTAAATTTCATGCTCTGGGCAATGATTTTCTAGTAATTGAAGACGGACAGAAATTTAAAGAAGAAGAAATACCCGAGATAGTCCGTCGGCTGTGCGACCGGCATACGGGAGCTGGAGCCGACGGACTCATCCTCATACGTATCACAGACCCGGCTCAAAGCCGGGTAAATTTCCGTATCTTTAACGCTGATGGTTCAGAGCCAGAAATTTCCGGCAATGGACTTCGTTGTGCCGCCGCCTATTTATTCCATTACAACCGGATACCTACTACTTTTGTTTGTTTTGAGACGCTACCGGGTGAAAGAACCTGCGAGTTAATCAGCCGGCAGGGTAACCGCTTTGAGATTAAAATTGACATGGGAGTACCAAAATTTTCTTCCCGGGATATTCCCTTCGATGATGGCACAGAGCATGAATTTATTATAGATTACCCAATTTCCATCAACCGTAAAGCTTATTACATAACCTGCGTTTCTGTTGGCAATCCTCATTGTGATATTTTTGTAGAAAGGTTTTTCCCCGCCCGCATAGAATGGCATCAGGTCGGTCAGGAGCTGGAAAATCATCCTTTCTTCCCCAAAAGAACCAACGTGGAGTTTATCAGAGTGCTTAACCGTCAGGAAATAGAAGTTCTTTTCTGGGAAAGAGGCGTGGGAGAAACCCTATCATCTGGTAGCGGTTCCTGTGCTGCGGCCGTGGCCTCTATTCTCAAAGGACTAACCGAACGCAAGGTAAAAGTCTGGACCAGTATGGGACAGTTGGTGGTAGAGTGGGAAAAAGAAAGGGTGTACCAGATTGGCCCAGCGGAGCTAATCTACGAAGCCACAGCTTATATCTAAACACATATAATATTTTTCCCTGAATTTTTTAATGCGGCTTTTAACTGAGGGTTTAATCCAGCTTACTTTTCTTTTCTCTAATGAGTTTTTTTCTTCTGCATCTGCCCTTTTTTTGTTGTGCGCCTTACTTTTTTACTTTCTGTCTCGCCTTTGCTGCCTAGGGGTTGAGCCAGAGCCTCTCTAAAAACTTCTTTTATATCTTCAACGAATATGAATTCCATCTGCTGGCGGATGTTTTTGGGAATGTCCACCAGGTCTTTTTTATTTGGCAGTGGAAGTATCATTTTCTTTATTCCGGCTCTCTGCGCGGCCAGCACCTTTTCTTTTATCCCACCCACAGGTAGGACATTGCCCCGAAGGGTAATCTCGCCGGTCATGGCTACATTCCAGCGTACAGGGATGTTGGTGCACACGGAGATAAAAGCTGTTGCTATGGTGACTCCGGCAGATGGTCCATCTTTGGGTATGGCTCCTTCCGGAATATGGATGTGGAAATCATTTTCCATGAATATCTTACTGTCAATGCCAAATTCGCGGGCATGAGCCCGGGCGTAACTCAGAGCAGCCTGGGCCGATTCTTTCATTACCTCTCCCAGGGAACCGGTTAAAAGCAACTGCCCTTTACCCTGCATTTTTATAGCTTCAACAAAAAGGATTTCACCGCCAGCTGCCGTCCAGGCCACGCCGGTAGCCACACCAACCTGGTCTTTTTTAGACAGCTGGTCACGAAAGATTTTTGGTGGTCCGAGGAACTTTTCCAGGTTCTGAGCAGTGACTTTTACCTGGCCTTTTTTCCCTTCAGCAATCTGACGGGCCACTTTACGACAGATAGCAGCAATTTCCCTTTCCAGGTTTCTTACTCCTGCTTCTCTGGTATATTGCGAAATAATAGCCCGCACCGCTCCTTCTGTAATATCAATCCATTCTGGTTTCAAAGAATGCTCGGTCAGTTGCTTAGGAATCAGATGCCTGATGGCTATTTGCAGTTTTTCTTCCTCCGTGTAACCTGGTATCTCAATTATTTCCATGCGGTCCCGGAAAGCCGGCTGAATCGGGTCCAGAAGGTTAGCCGTGGTAATGAACATTACCTTAGACAGGTCAAAGGGCACGCCCAGATAATGGTCAAAAAAGCTGCTGTTCTGTTCCGGGTCCAGAACTTCCAATAGAGCAGACGAAGGGTCTCCTCTGAAATCCGCCCCGATTTTATCTACCTCATCCATCATGAACACCGGGTTGTTAGACCCTGCCCGGCGAAGTCCCTGGATAATCTTTCCGGGCATAGCTCCAACATAGGTTCTCCGGTGACCTCTGATTTCCGCTTCATCGTGCACACCACCCAAGGAAATGCGGACAAATTTCCGGCCAAGAGCCCTGGCAATGGATTTCCCCAGAGAAGTTTTACCCACCCCTGGTGGGCCAACAAAGCACAGGATAGGCCCCTTAATCTTCTTGGACAGCTTCCGCACGGCCAGGTATTCTAAGATTCTCTCCTTAACTTTCTCCAGACCATAATGGTCTTCATCCAGAATTTCTTTGGCCTTTTTCAAGTTCAGATTGTCTTTGGTACTGGTATTCCAGGGTAAAGAAAACATCCAGTCCAGGTAATTTCTGATTACGGCTGTTTCCGCCGAATCCGGATGCATTTGAGATAGACGGTTAATTTGCTTCTCCAGCTCTTCCCGCACTTCATCGCTCACTTTAAGCTGCTTCAGCTTTTCCTGGTAGGCTTTCACCTCTTCCTGCAGTTCTGAACCTTCACCCAGCTCTTTCTGGATAGCTTTCATCTGCTGACGCAGAAAATATTGCCGCTGGAGTTTATCCAGCTCGCCACGCGCTTCGTTGGAAATTTTGGACTGCATTTCCAGAAGTTCAAGTTCCCGGACAAGCAACTCATAAACCCGCCTCAAGCGCTGAACCGGATCCACTATTTCCAGAACTTCTTGAGCTTCTTTCACCTTAAGGTCTAGGTTAGAAGCGGTCAAGTCGGCTAAACGACCTGGTTCCTCCAGGTTAGCAGCGATGACCAGAATTTCTGGTTGAATGGTTTTACCCAGAGAGGTGGCCTTTTCCAGGCCGGAGCGCACGTTCCTGATAAGAGCTTCTATTTCAATAGTCTTTTCTACCTGCTCTGGTTCAGAAAGAACATTTATTTTAGCCTGGACAAAAGGCCCTTCATCTTCAAATGTTTCAATCCTAGCCCTGACTAGACCTTGAGCTAAGATTCTTATCCGGCCATCAGGCAGCTTGAGCATGCGCATGATGACTGCCACCGTACCTACCTCATAAACATCATCACGTTTTGGTTCTTCCACCTCCGGGTCCTTCTGGGTCAAGAGCAGAATCAGGCGGTTGGTAGAAAGACTGTAATCAATGGCTGCTTTAGATTTTTCCCGCCCCACGTAGAGCGGAACAATCATAAAAGGAAAGATGACCACATCCCTGAGAAGCAGCACGGGCAGCTTCTCAGGTATCTGAAGCTTTTGTTGCTGTTCTTCGGTCAAGCCGTTCATGGCTTCATCAGATGGACCATCATACCGGGACATCATTTTCCACCTCCACTTTCTTCACTGTTTTTTTTAATTTTCACCTCAATTTCCTTGTTTACACTTTTAAGTTTCTTGAGGCATATCTTCAGTATTCCATTTTCCAGGACAGCCGTGGTTTTTTCCGTGGAAACCGGGGCCGGAAGAATTATTTCCTTACTGAAAAGGCCCATTTCCCGTTCCAGACGGTGAAACTTTATCTTTTCGGCCTTAATCATTTCTTTTTTAAAGCCAGAAATTTCCAGCCGGTTGCCATACTGTACGATTTTCAGGTCTTCGGCCGCCACGCCAGGCACTTCCACTTCTACCACTACTTCCTGGTCTTTCTCATAAACATCAACGGCTGGTTCCCAGTAATAATCAAAAGTTCCCCAGCTTTCTCTTTTGATTACGATTTCCCGACCTAATCCTCTTATTTCCGTTTCAGTCTTAAAAATTTTGGCCACTGGACGAATTTTCTTCACCATAGCTAAAATCCCTTGGGAAAAAATTCTATCTGAATTGTTTACTTTTCTTTTAACAGATTTTCCAGAACATTTTTAAATTCTACCACATCCTTAAAATCCCGGTAAACCGAGGCAAACCTTATGTAAGCTACCTTGTCCAGTGACTTCAGCCTTTCCATAACAATCTGCCCAATTTCTACAGATTCGATTTCTTTGTCAGGTCTCTCCTGAAGAATGGATTCAATTTCCTCAACGATTTCTTCCAGTTGACTTATCTGAATTGGTCTCTTTTCACAGGCTTTCATCATGCCACGCAGGAGCTTCTGGCTGTCAAAGGGCTGCCGCGTGCCGTCCTTCTTTACCACCATATAAGGAAGTTCTTCTATTCGCTCATAGGTAGTAAACCTTTTCT
>JACIYK010000161.1 GCA_014359965.1 Candidatus Aminicenantota bacterium | reverse complement strand
TGTTGGCCGGGTAGATATTCCGCAAGAAGCCTTCCTGGCTATTCTGGAAGTAAAATAATTCTTTTCTCTGTCCCGCCAATTTTTTATAATAAGAAAAATCTTACGCCGGTTTTTTGCTTATGTCTGAAATTGTGATGAACGATGAAGGGGGAACATGGACGAAAGAAAAATTCTGAATTTTTTCAGGCAGGCCGCAGTTATTTTGCGGGATTTTTTACCTCCTAGTGCCTCGGTGATTGGTCCGCTGGTCTATGCCCTGGCGGTCTGGGGACTAAAGCAGCAGGCTTCTTACCGCGAGAAAATAGACAGCCTTAAAGTCTGGCTGTTGCCGGAAATTCTGGTGCACAAGCCCGATGACTTTATCCTGAATTTTTTCGCCAGTAATGAAGCTCTTAAGCAGGCCTACCAGGATGAAATAGCCGCTAGCGACCTGAAAACTCTGCATCAGCATTTTGCTGTTCTCTATCCACTGCTGGGTCTGCAGGACCCGTTTCTAGAAGCTTTGTTCTGGCCTGAAATTGAATGCGGAAATTTTAAAGAAATAGTTGCCCAGTACAAACCGAAAGTGGAAAAAGCCTTGCAGGAAATTAAAGCAGCTGAAGCCCGGGAGGATTTCTGGCCAGCTCTGGGTAGAATTTTTTCTGGGCTGGTGGAGCTTGGCTGGCAGGCACTATCTGAGGGTGAGGTCAGAAGCTGGCTTAAGCAGTGGCTTAAAGACCAGGGAATTCAGTAATAAAAATTATTAAAAAGTGTTACGGGGGAATTATGAGCAAAGCACAGAGACTGGATGATAAAGGAAAATATCAGCCGGGGAGTTTGTGGAACTTCCGGCTGGTTTTTCTGCTTCTGGTTCTGGCTTTAAGCCTTCTTTCCTGTTCACTGCCCCTGGAAAAAGCCAGGGTGCATTATCTTGAAGGACAGAAATATGAAGCCAGGTTTAAAACGGCAGAAGCTTTGAGTTGCTATCGGGCAGCCCTTCAGGCAGCGGAAAAGGAAATAAAAAGGCGGCCTTCAGCTCCGGCCTACCTCATCAAGGGCCTGGTAGAAATCAGATTGCAGGCCTGGGAAAAAGCTGAAGGAAGCTTCCGGCTGGCTTCGCTCCTTGGCGAGGAAAAAGCAGGCGATTATTCTAAGGAAGTAAGTCTTTACGGCTTGGCCTTAAGTCTGGAAAATCAGGGTTTAAGGGAAAGTGCGATGAAGCTTTACCGCTTCTTGATGGAGAAAGGAAAGCTAGACACAGTGGTGCAAGCAGCTACGGGCCGTTATCTGGATAATCGGCTGGCCAGCCTGTCAGAAAAAAGCCAAGGGGAACGAAGAAAGGCAATTCTAGACCTGACCAACATGCTGGAAAAAATGCTCAAAGATTATGCTAGTTGTGGCTATTATCATTATCTTCTTTCCCAGGTATACAGTTTTGAAGGAAAATACTGGGAGAGTTTTGAAGAAGCGGTCCTGGCCCGGGAATTAGGCTTGGCCTCAGAAAAATTGCTCCGGGACAATGACCGGCAAATTATTTTTTGCTACCATAAGTTGAAGCAGGGTTCTCTGGACGAAGTATCTGGATTTATCCAAGCTTATAAATACTGGATTAAAAAGTGGAACTGGCAGGATGAAATCACGCCAGACTGGAGACGGAGGTAAACATGTTACCGGCCATTGCCTGGAAAAACAAAGCTGTGGTTATGGTTGACCAGCGTAAGCTTCCCTGGAAGGAAGTTTATGTAGAATGTCGCACTGTGGAACAAGTGGCCAGAGCCATTGAAAGCATGATCATAAGGGGAGCGCCGGCCATCGGGATAGCGGCTGCTTACGGACTGGCTCTGGGCTTTGCTAACCTAAAGATGGGGGAAGATCCCGTCAGAGCTTTTGAAAAGTTTTTTTATCGCCTTTGGCGCACGCGACCAACTGCGCAAAATCTTTTCTGGGCACTGGAGCGAATGAAAAAGGTTTTTGAAGAAAATAAAAACCGAAAACTCTCTGAGCTTAAAAAAATTCTGCTGGCTGAGGCTCAGGCCATAGAAAAAGAAGACTTGGAAATCAATAAAAAGATTAGCGAGTACGGCCAGGCACTTATTCCCGAAAAAGCGGTCATCCTGACCCACTGCAACGCTGGTGGTCTGGCTACGGCCGGCTACGGCACAGCACTGGGGGTTATAAGAGCAGCGGTTAAACAGGGGAAGAAAGTTAAAGTCTTGGCCGATGAAACCAGGCCTTTTCTTCAGGGTGCCCGGTTGACCGTCTGGGAACTGGACAAAGAAAAAATTCCAGTGACCTTAATCACTGACAACATGGCGGGCTGGCTGATGAATTCAGGAGAAGTTGATGTGGTTATAGTTGGTGCTGACCGTATTGCCCATAACGGTGATACGGCGAACAAGATAGGCACTTATTCCCTGGCTGTCCTGGCTAAGGAAAATAAAATTCCTTTTTACGTGGCCGCTCCCCTCAGCACCTTTGATTTTAACCTGGGCACCGGGCGAGATATTCCCATTGAAGAAAGAAACCCAGAAGAGGTGCGGAGAGCGTGCGGTAAGTTAATAACCCTGCCTAACGTGCCGGTTAAAAACCCGGCCTTTGATGTTACTCCTGCAAGACTCATCACAGCCATTATTACCGAGAAAGGTATTCTCCGGCCACCATACCAGCAGAGCATTAAATCCTTGAAATAACATAGTCAGCGACAGGAACTTAGGCTAAAATATAGCTTCAAGAGGTTGGGAGAAGATTATGCCACGAAAAAGAGAGCGTTTATTGCTGGCGGTGGAGACTTCCTGCGACGAGACTTCAGCTGCTGTCCTGAAGGATGGGAAAATTCTGAGCAATGTCATCCTATCCCAGGACGAAATTCATTCACCATACGGGGGTGTGGTGCCAGAGCTTGCTTCCCGACAGCACATTAAAGCGATTGATTTTGTGGTCAGCGAAAGCTTGCAACAGGCAGGCGTTAAGCTCCAAGACATGGACCTGTTTGCCGTGACCCAGGGACCAGGACTCATCGGTTCGCTTCTCGTTGGTCTAACTTTTGCTAAGGGACTAGCCTATTACCACCATAAGCCTTTAATTGGTGTTGACCACCTTCAGGCCCACATAGAAGCAGCTTTCGTTGAAAATCAGGATGTTAAGTACCCGGTTCTGGCCCTTCTGGTTTCGGGTGGCCATACCTCGCTCTACTTTCTGGAACAGCCTCTTAGCTACCAACTTCTGGGAAAAACCAGGGATGATGCTGCTGGTGAAGGTCTGGACAAGGTAGCCAAATTCTTGGGGCTCGGCTATCCAGGCGGTCCGGTCATCGAGAAAAATGCTGCTGGTGGAGACTCGCAGCGCTTTAAATTTTCTCTACCCCGGATGAAAACATCAGGTTATGATTTTAGCTTTTCTGGGTTGAAAACAGCTGCCCTGAAAATCATCAAAGAAAATAACCTTGATGCCCGGCATCCAGAGCTCAAGCATTTTCTGGCCAGTTTTGAAGAAGCGGTTGTCCGGGCGCTTCTGGAAAACGTCAAGAAAGCCGTGCTGGAATTTAAACCAGATTCTCTGGTGCTCTGTGGAGGAGTAGCCAGAAACAAGAGGTTAAGAAGTCATTTTGCTGAGCTAGCAGCTGAAAACGGTCTACCAGCTTTCATTCCCTCACCCCGCCTGTGCACGGATAATGCTGGGATGGTGGGAGCTCTGGCCTGGAAAAAGTATAAACTGCAAGGCCAGGCAGTACTTGACCTGGAGTTAGATGCCTACCCCCGCTAAGGAAACCTGAACTCTTTCATTAAGAAAAAATTTCCAGGAAGATCGTGGTTTTAATTGTTTCCCTAGGTTTCAATTTTGCCGCTTTTGCTTTGCAGTTTTCAGCTTCAGGTTTAAGCCCGGTCTTGGAGCTGGTTTAACCGTCGTGATTTTCTGATGATTTATCTCGTGAGAAAAACGGCTGGTAAATAACGTTTGAATTTATGTTCAGGGATAAGCTTTCTCGTATTATAACTTTGGCTTCTCCTCAACGTATAAATAAAGAGGATGGCAGCTGGAAAACAGATGAAAGTTGCTTTAAAAGATTGCCATCTGATAAACTAAAGAAAACAAGGTTCAGGCTAAAGGAGGACTCTTTTGAGCCGCAAGAATATCTATCTAACATGTTTCTTGATATTATTCTTTTGTTTAACCTTCAACCTTCTATCGCTGGCCCAGGAAAATAAGAAAGAAGTGGCCTTAACGCTGGAAGAGGCCATTGTCAGGGCTCTCAAACAGAACCTCAATCTTCTGGCAGAAGTGTATACAATTGAAAAATCTACCGCTTCGCTTTCGCTGGCCAAGGAAATCTTCTATCCCAGGCTGGAAGTGAATTTTGGCAGTAACCGAACTGAGGAACCTTCAACCTGGTGGCTTCAGAGCTCCGGAACTTACATCACTAAAACGCGCTCTTATGACACGACCATCACGCAACAGCTGCCGATTGGCGGTACACTGTCGGTCAGCATGTCCAACTACAAAAATGATACTAACCAGTTGTTTCTGAATTTTAACCCTTATTACAGCACGCAACTGCGCTTTAGTTTTATTCAACCGCTGCTTAAGAACTTTGGGCCAAAAGTGGCTATGAAAGAAATCATTATAGCCCGGCAGAATCAGGCTATCTCAGAAGCCCAGCTGAAGAGTCAGGTGCTGGACACCATCTACCAAGTGGAAGAAGCTTACTGGAATCTGGTTCTGGCCAGAGAAAACCTAAAAGTCAAGCAACAATCTCTTAAGCTGGCCCAGGACCAGTTGGCTAAGACCCAGAAGGAAATAGCTGTCGGTCAACAAGCAGCCATTGAAATTTTAAATGTTCAGGCTGCTGTTTCTCAAAGAGAAGCAGACATTGTCCAGGCTGAAGGCGCAGTACGGGTAGCAGAAGACCGCCTCAAAGTGATTTTAAACCTGGCCAGCGGACTGGATCTTGGGAATTTTACTATCAAAACCCTTGACCAGCCTTCATTCCAGCCGGTTAAGATAGAGTTAAAGGAGGCTATAGAGACTGCTCTGGCCAACCGGCCTGACCTTCAGGTTAATGCCTTGACTGTAGAGAACAAGCAATTTGGGCTGGAAGTAGCCAGAAACCAGCTTCTGCCGCAGCTTGATTTTAATGTTTCTTACTGGAGCCCAGGAGTCTCTGGTGACCGCATTCTTTATCTCAACAACAATCCGTTTACTGGTGTGATAATCGGTAAGGTGCCCGGGAGCATGTCAAATTCTTTTCGCGATGCCCTGAAGTTTCTTTACAACAACTGGTCGCTTAATTTCACCCTGACGGTTCCGCTGGCCGATTACATCAGCCGGGCGAATTATGCCCTGGCCAGAACCGAGCTGGCTCAGGCTCAAGCTAGACAGAAAGCTCTGGAACAACAGATTCTGCTGGAAGTCAGCGAGGCGGTTAAAAACCTGGAAACCATGGCCAAGAGTGTGGAAGCTTACCGAGTGGCCAGGGAATATGCTGAGAAACGTCTGGAAGCTGAAACAAAAAAACTGTCTGTTGGCTTAACCACCAATTATTTTGTCCTTGAAGCCCAGGAAAAACTGGCCACGGCCCGTTCAGCCGAGCTTAAAGCCCTGATTGATTATAACTTGGCCGTGGCACGCCTGGAGAAGGTGTTGGGTACGGGTTTGCGAAACAGAAATATAACTCTGGCTGAAATCGGTCAGAAATAATCACAGTTGAGAGCTGCGGTAAGCTTGTGTTAAAATTCAGGAGTGAAATTTTCGGCGGTCATTGTCACCTACAATAACGAAAAGGTAATTCTTCCCTGTCTTGAATCTCTCCAGGGAGTGGCTGATGAAATTGTGGTGGTGGATAGTGCCAGCACTGACCAGACGCGCAAAATAGC
>JACIYK010000160.1:2493-5876 GCA_014359965.1 Candidatus Aminicenantota bacterium | reverse complement strand
TACTTCGTCTTTTTTTCTATGCCTAAGAATCTCCTGAAATTTTCTATATCTTCATCGCTATAATCAGAGTCTACCAAAAATATTATTTTCCCTTGCAGCTCTTTTTTAGTTGGTCATACTTGGAGCAAGGCCGGCAAAAACTATTTACGAAATTAATTAAATAGATAGCAGAACTATTGTAATAATCGTGATCGTGTTTAATGATTTTGCTTGCTTGATACTTACAGCTCCCTAAATGATAGTGGATTAACATACCTGCTGTTAATAAAAGAAAGATACACCCCAAAGCTAAAAATATTCTAGAAAATGTTTCCAAAGATACTTTTTTCAACCGATGTTGAGAAATTCCCATTCCTTTTTGCCCTTTGCAGTATATATATTGCCTGTCAAGTATTTTTTGGCTAGTTGTCCCGTAAAAATCAAAATTAGATCTGAAGAGAAAATTAGACTCATAAATCAGCTGCTTTCTGTTAATTTTTTATGCCATTGTCAGTCTCGCGATATCAAAATCTCATGCGCTATTAAGATTTCACAAAGGGATAGAATCTGTGTTAGGCTTGAAGTCTGCCTTTCCATAAAAATTTAGACATTGGGAAACATGGATTATGGTTCGAATGGGCTATCAGAAATCACAAAAGTTTTGATTCGGGGGTTGATTGAGGTCGGACCACGCTATCTATCTGAATATTCTTAAGTTATGCTGATTTTTGCGGCCAAAAAAGCCTTAGAAAATATATTATAGCAGCAAAAAATCAAATGCGATTCTAATCCGTAAGTAATAAGCCCATTATTATCTTCACCAAAAAATATTTTTTGATCACCCAAAATGCTCTCAAGGCTTATTTCCCAATATATCACGAGCTATGAAGAAATTGGTCCGTTTCCTAAGGTGTATTTTCCGATACATCTCATTCCCGGCTAACTTAAAGAAACTAATATATTTACCTTGGTCCGACCCCACTTAAAAAGTCCGCAGGAAGGTGCAGTTCAGGAGGCGAGGATGGCCGTCGGGTTGAAGCCGGACTTCCGCCCGAAGAAAACACACCGGCGGTGAGCCAAAGGCTAAAGCCTTCCTCTGCCCTACTCCTTCTACCAGCCCGGTCTCGTCCTCAAAAAGGTAAAAATAAGTGAGCCCTTTTGCCGTTCTTATCTCCCGGGCATCAACAACCCGCACCGCCAGTTCCACCATCTGCCCGGCTAAATCCCGGAGCTGGGCCACCCGCAGCGGTGGCCGCCTTCCATCCAGGAACTCCAGAGGGTCACCCGATGGTAGAAAGCCCAGCTTCTCCAGCTGAAGCTTCCGCTTCTCTTCATCATTGATGTCAGACACCTGAAGCTCTCCAACCCCCTGAAAATAACGCAGAACCTGCTGGCTGCGGTTGGGCTCAAGCGAATCCAGCGCGCCAGCCTGAATCAAGGTCAGCAAGTCGCTCTGGCCCGGTTTGACCCGGCTTAAAAAATCTTCTATCGAAAGATAAGGCCCATCCCTTTCCCGCTCGCCTATGATTTTTCCCACCGTCTTTAAGGTGAGATTCTTAATCAAGCCCAGGCCCACCCTGATGGCCCGGCCTTCCACCTTAAAATTATACCCGCTGCGGTTAACATCCGGTCCAAGGATGGTAATTCCTAACCTCTTGGCTTCTTCCACGTACTCCGGAAGCTGGTAATAACCACCGCCAGCATTAAGCACCGCCGCCATGTAGACCAGCGGATGATGAGCTTTTAAGTAAACCGCCTCATAAGCCATCAGAGCATACGAGGCGCTGTGAGCCCGATTGAAAGAATAGGAAGAAAATTTTTCCATCTTCTGCCAGAGGGCTTCAACTTCTGAAGACGAATAACCGCGGCTTAAAGCCTGTTGGAAAAATTTCTGGCGAAGCTTCTCCTCCACACGGCGCTTCTTGAGCTGGCGGCGGAGGAGCTCACCCTCTTCCGGCGGAAAGCCAGCCACTCTTTCGGCCACCTGCATCACCTGCTCTTCATAGAACATCAGGCCGCCAGTTTCCGGCAGAACCTTAGCCAGCAGCGGGTCTTCGGCCACTGCTTTTCCCTCCCGCCGTCTGAGGAAAGCTTCCTTCATGCCGCTTTCGGTTGGACCTGGTCTGATGAGGGCTAAGGCATGGATTAAATCCGAAAGATTCTCCGGTTTCATCCGGCGCAGCAGGTTCATCATGGCCGGGCTTTCCACCTGGAAGCAGCCGATGGTCCGGGCTTCCCGCAGGAGGGTGTAGGTCTGGTGGTCGTTCGGCGGGATGTAGTCAAGTTTCAGGGCTTTTCTGGTTTCAGAGATGGCAGCCAGCCCACGGGTAGAAAGCAGGTCAAGTTTTATGAGTTTGAGCTCTTCCACTGTGTCGCGGTCATAATGACACATCAGCAGGCCCTTGGCTGATTTTTCAAGCGGCAGGAAGCGTTCCACCGGCGCTGGAGTTAAAATCACCCCACCCACGTGAAGGGAAATTTCAGCAAAAACACCGGAAAGCTCAGAGGCCAGCTTCCAGATTTCAAGGTAGCCAGCCTGAGGCGGCATCTGCCGCAGGTAATCCGGCTCAACAAACATCGGCACCTTCTTGCTCATGGCTCTGGCTTCTTCCGGCGAGACCCCGAAAGCCCGGGCTGTTTCGTAAAGAGCCGAGCGGGCCCGGTAATTTTTCAGGCTGCAGACATAAGCCGCGCCGGTTTTTCCCGCACCGTAACGTTTGAGCACATACTCCAGCACTTCATCGCGGCGGGTGGACTCAAAATCCAGGTCAAAGTCAGGCGGGTCGGGCCGGCCGCGGTTTAAGAAGCGCTCAAAGTAAAGGTCGTACTCCACCGGGTTAAGGCGGGAAATACCCAGAAGATAAGCTAAGTAAGAAGAAGCACCCGAACCGCGGAGGTTGTGGTAGATACCGCGACACCGGGCAAACTCCACCACATCGTGGACCACCAGAAAGTAAGGGGCAAAACCACTCTCTTCCACCACCTGAAGCTCGCGTACCGCTCGCTCCCGCTCCCGCCAGCTGAGGTTTTTAAGCCTGGCCAGCCGGCTGTTAATCACCTGCCGCAGGGTCGCAGGGAAAAGGTCCGGGGGAAGTGGCGGCACCACCGCTTCAAAGGAAAAATCTATTTTTTCGGCCACTTCCAGGTTCCGGTTAAAAACTGGTTTTATTCTCTCGCCGTATTTTTTGAGGGCAATTTTTCCCTGCTCCGGGCCGAAGGTCCGGAGAACAGGCGACAGTTTCTGCCATTCTGGCGGATAAGGAATTTTCCGTTCTATGGCTCTAAGCAGGACCAGCCGCTGCGGGCTCTGAACATACTTTAAAGGCTGCATCCAGAGAAGCGGCCGGTTCAAGCGCCGGGAAAGCCATTCAGCCGCTTCAAAATTTCCCAGCTCACACCCCAGA
>JACIYK010000160.1:0-2483 GCA_014359965.1 Candidatus Aminicenantota bacterium | reverse complement strand
CTTTTTCCTGAATTTTTCGGCCTGCGCTCACCCACTCTTCCAGGGCGGATTCAGCCGCAGGCAGCTTTTCCGGCAGAAGGAAAACCGTCACCAGACCTTCCGGCTCCAGAAATTGCCTCCGGTTAAAAATTTCCAGCAGGCGGTAGTAACCTTCCTTTCCCCTGATCAGAAAAACATAGCGGCTGCCCCGGGCGGGAAAATCCAGCTCCAGCTCGCAGCCAAAAATTGACTTGAAGCTCCGGCCTTCAGTCAGCGCTCTCCATTTGCCCCAGCCGTAAAAAGCACCTCTGTCAGTCAGAGCTACTGCTGGCAGCCGGTTTTTTTCGGCCAACTGCACCAGCTCTTCTACGGTAATACTGCCTTCGCCCCGGCTGTACACCGAATGCACTCTTAAAGGAACAAACATGTTTTACTCCAGTGTACCAGCTGATTATCTTCTATCATTCATTATTCATTCTTCTTTTTCTGCTATTCTTTTCTGCTGCCCGTATCCCTGGCAATGTCCTTACATTCCATACCAGAGTCTAAGACCAACCCCTTACTTGGTTTTTCTTTCTTTCTTTTTATTGTTTAACTAGTTTTCTGTTCCATATTTTCTCCTTCACTTTGTTGCTTCATGTCTCCTCACCTCGTCAAAGAAGCTGTCTTCAGGACAAAGCCGCGGCTGCGGTCTTCCTCATAGACTTCGCTAAGCATTTTCTCCCGCACCGTCAGCAGCGCGTTGAAACCGTACTTTTCCCGCACCCGGTCTAAAGCCTGACACAGGCGCTCTTCCCGCTCCGAGTAAAGCTCAAAAAGGGAAAGATGGCGCTCTTCCACTAGCTCGCTGCCCTTAACTCCCACCAGCCGCAGAGCCAGGCGCGAGCCTTCCCAAAGCTCCAGAAAGAGCTCTTCGGCCACCCGGTAAATCCGGTTGGTCTCCTGGACCGGCATCCCCAGCACCCGGCGTTTGCTCACGGTCTTAAAATCCGAGTAGCGGGCTTTAACTTCCACCACTCGGGCATAATACTTCTCCTGCCGCAGGCTCAGAGCCAGACGGTCGCAGAGATAGGCTAAATGGGCCAGCAGCAGGTCCCGGTCCCAGATATCCTGAAGGAAGGTTGTCTCGCGCGAAAATGATTTTGGCTTCTCCCGGACAGCCAGCGGTCTAAAGTCTACACCCCGCGACAGAAGGTAAAGCTCATCGCCCATCACTCCAAAAAGCGAACGCAGCGTTCCGAGCGGCACCCGCCACAAGTCAGCTATCTTATGGACGTTGAGCAAGCGGAGCATCACCTGAGCTTTAGGTCCGATGCCCGGGATGTCGGAGATGTCCAGCTCCCTTAGAAATTCCTGCTCTTCGCCCGGCAGCAGCTCAAAAAAGCCGCCGGGCTTGGCCCGTTTGGTGGCTAACTTGGCCAGGATTTTGTTGGAAGCTGCGCCCACGGAAACGCCCAGCCCCAGCTCCTTTTCCACCCGGCGCTTTATCTCCCTGGCTACTTCGGTGAAAGAAGGATAGAGGTGGCGGCAACGGGTAAACTCCAGGTAGGCTTCATCCAGCGAGGCTTCTTCCACGTCTGGCGTGTACTCGTGGAGAATCTGGAAGAATTTTTCGGAGAAAGCCTGATAGATATGGTAATTGCCGCGGACAAAAACAGCCTGGGGACAGAGCTTATAGCACTGGCGAAGCGGCATACCAGAATGAACGCCGTACTTTCGGGCTTCATACGAACAGGTGGAAGCTACTCCGCGTTCGTGCGGCAGTCCGCCGACCACCACCGGCTTTCCTTTAAGGGCCGGATTCAACAGAACCTCAACCGAAGCAAAAAAAGCATCCAGATCCACGTGGACGACGTAACGTCTTTTCTGAAAAGAGGGAAGTTGAGCCTTTGGCCACCACACCGTTTTTCCCCGAAAAGCAAAAATCAGTATTTGCGGATGACGCCGACCACTCGGCCAATGATTCGCACTTCCTTAACCTCAATCGGCTTAAAAGCCGGGTTTTCCGGCAGCAGAAGCACCCGGTTTTTTTCCCGGCGCAGGCGCTTTAAGGTGACCGAGCCGTCTTCAAGCAGAGCCACCACCATCTCGCCGGAGCTAGCTGTGTCAGTCCTTTCTATGACCACCAGGTCACCGTCATCTATGTAAGCATCAATCATGCTCTTGCCAGTCACTTTCAGGCAGAAAAGGTTGCCCCGCTTCCGGCCAGAAAACCAGGCGGGAACTTCCACCGTCTCGCCCAGGGTGTCAAACATTTCCCGCGGGCTGCCGGCCGGGACGAGACCGACCAGAGGTAAGCGCATCTGCTGAACCGCATCCGGCATCTGGCTCAGACGGAGCTCCCCGCCTTCCCGCCGGAGAAAGCCTTTCCTTTCCAGACTCAGCAGGTGCTTGAAAACCGCCGAGGGGTTGGCAAGGCCGACCATCTGGCCCAGTTCCCGGACAGTTGGGGCATAGCCATGCTCCAGGATAAAATCCTGGATTTTCTCCAGAATTTCCTTCTG
>JACIYK010000016.1 GCA_014359965.1 Candidatus Aminicenantota bacterium | reverse complement strand
GCATTCTCCGTGCTCTATTTTAGAGGAGGTGTTTTGCTGTCCTATTTTAAAAGAAAAGGAAGCGGGCAGCCACGAAAATAAGAAAAAGACCATAAAGCAGCTTGACCATGCGACTTGAAGTTTTGATGTTAATTCGCGCTCCGAAAACCGTCCCGAGTAGCAGCCCCAGCGCCAGCAGAGCCGCAATCTTTATGTCCAGCGTTCCTGCTTTATAATAATAAACCACCCCAGGTAAGCCCACCGGCGCCAGCAGAGCTCCCAGCGAGGTGGCGATTGCTCTTTTTGGGGGATAATGCAAAAAAAGTATCAAAAATGGCACGATGATGTTTCCACCGCCGATGCCAAACATTCCAGACATAATGCCAGCTACCAGCCCCACACCAACGAGGGCCAGGAAGTGAGGCCGCGGGTTAGGCGAGCTGGTGTGGGTGGAGGTAGAAGCTCCGTCTGCCAGCTGAGGGCATGGTTCGGTTTGGGCCTGTGAATGGGATTGGGACTGGGATTGGGTGTAGGCCTGGGTTTGGGCGTAAGTCTGCGCCTGGCCTTGGCCCATATCCTCAATCTCCGCCTGTTTCTTCTCCTGCGTTTGTCCCTGTGTGGGTGTTCCTGTTAAATTCTCGCCCATCTCACCGTTTCTCTCTTTCGTTCCTTTTCTCCCGCCGAAATACTTTTTCACCAGGTCCAGCGGCTGAATGAACGTCCAGCTTACGTAAAGGCAGAAGAGGGCGTAAAGCTTGCGCATGATATCAGCGGGCAGACTATGAGCCAGCCAGGCCCCTATTACCACTGAAATGACAAGGCCAGTGGCAATTAAGACTGAGGCGCGAACATCAATTAGCCTGGCTCTGTAGTAGGCTAGAACGCCAAAAATGCCCACCGGCAGCAGTATCGCCGCCAGTGATGTCCCTGTCGCTTTGACCAGCGGGAAATGCGCCAGAAGAATCAGGGCCGGCACCATGACAATACCGCCCCCTATGCCAAATAGGCCGGAGAAAATTCCCGCCATAAATCCTATGACAATTATCAACACAACACTCATGACGTGAATTATACAAAATACTGGCCATCAAAAAAATAGTAAAAATCTACGGTGTCCCGATTTTTCTCCCTATTTTTCTATGCTAAAATAATTTTTGGATGCACTCGCAAAAGCCAACTGTCTTAATCTTTATTTTTTTACTTTCTTTGGCCTCAGCTTTTTTCACACCAACCACCGCCTGCGAATCTGTAAAGCCTGAACTACATAGCCTCCTTGCCGGCTGGGGAATATATTCCCGGGGGGAAACCGCTCAGTGCCAGCTTGGATTCAGGTTTTTGCCTGAATTTACGCTGGATATTCAGCTCGGTAGTCAAAAACTTCTTCGCTCTCTCCGATATACAACATCCTCAGCGGCCATAAACATCAACAACCAGACTAATTCTCCAGCCATTGGTTCAAGCTTTCACCGCCCGGAACCCCCATCACTATCTGAAACAGACCACGGGCATCTGACAGCCGAGGTCTCACTGAACCTCTGGGGCACGCTCACAATCCAAACCTCACAAGAAAATCAGTTCGGCGGAAAAATCAAACCTTACCGCCTTAGTATGAAATATGCCACCAGCCGGTTTGAAGCCCGCCTCGGCCTGCAGAAGATAAGCTTCGGGTCAGCCACCCTCATCCGGCCACTTATGTGGTTTGATCGGGTTGACCCGCGCGACCCCATTCAGCTAACGGATGGTGTTTACGGGCTACTGGTTCGTACTTACATCTCTACTCGGACAATTCTCTGGTCCTGGGTGCTTTACGGAAACAAAAATCCAAAAGGCTGGGAAATCCTGAGCACACAAAACAGTCGCCCGGAATTCGGAGCCAGGGCCCAGGTTCCGGCTGGCAGAGGTGAATTGGCTTTCACCTTTCATCAGCGCCGCTGCCATTTTGAGGGTTCAAGCCCGACCGCCTCCATGGTGCCCGTTTCCCCTGGCTCGCCCTCGAGCTTCAACTTTCCTGAAACCCGTATGGCTGCTGATGGCAAATGGGATCTGGGCATCGGGCTGTGGTTTGAAGCTACGCTGACGAAACAGCAATCTCCCTACTTAACCTTTCCCTGGCAGCGTGCCCTCACCATTGGTCTGGATTATACTTTTGTTTTGGGTAATGGTCTTCATCTTCTCGGAGAATATTTTCAGAGCGATGTGTCTAAAGAGGCCTTAGCGAACGATACATTTCCCCCATTAAGAGCCCGTTTTTTAGCAGCTTCAGCCTCATACCCATTTACTCCGCTGGACTACTTTTCCGCAATTGTCTTCTTCGACGCTAGTAGCCACGATTTGTACAGCTTTGTCAGATGGCAGCGCAGCTATGACCGGTGGTCACTAAACCTGATGGCTTTTTGGAATCCTACGGAATACAGGATTTTTGCCGCCCCACCCACTGGGCAAGTCAACCTTTTCGCCGGCCGGGGCCTTCAGCTCATGCTCCTTTACAACTTCTAAAAATAGTAAAAATGTAGGGTGTCCCGATTTTTAAATTGCCCTAATTTATTTTTTTATTTTATAATTTCTAAAAGAAAGGACACGATGGTCCTAACAACCTCCTTCCGTCCTTTCTCAGGAGGTAAAAATGGCCGAGCCGCTTATCCAGACCGTTGACCTAACCAAAATTTATCCCATGGGCGAGCACCACATCACCGCCCTCAACCAGGTCTCACTAACCTTCAGCCGAGGTGAATTCGCCGGCCTGGTCGGACCATCTGGCTCCGGCAAGACCACACTCCTCAACATCATCGGCACACTGGACACGCCCACTTCCGGCACGGCCATCGTCATGGGCGCGGACGTTTCCAGCCTCAGCGCCTCCCAGGCCGCCCAGCTCCGCCGCCAGCACATCGGTTTCATCTTCCAGACCTTCAACCTCTTCCCGGTTTACACCGTCTACGAAAACGTAGAATTTCCGCTGCTTCTCCTCGGTCTCTCGCCCTCCGAACGCCGGCGCCGCGTCATGGAAGCCCTGGAATGGGTCCGCCTCGCCGACCGTGCCCGCTCTCGCCCCTCCCAGCTCTCGGGCGGTCAGGCTCAGCGCGTGGCCATCGCCCGGGCCATCGTCAAAAAACCGGCCATCATCATCGCCGACGAACCCACTGCCAACCTGGACGCCGAGAACTCCTTCAACATCCTGGACATTATGCTCAACCTCAACCGCCAGCTTTCCATAACTTTCCTCTTCGCCACCCACGACGAAAAGGTCATCCGCTACCTCCGCCGCAAAATCACCTTGTTCGACGGCCGCATCGCCGCCGACGAAGAAAACGGGGGACACAATACTCGTTCCCCAATTTCTAGTAACTCTTCATGACCATTCGGCAACAATTTTTGCTCAATATTAATATTAAATTGGAAAGGATGCAGATTAGAAAAGATAAAAGGAAGGAAGAAAGGACGTAAGGACGTGAGGACGTAAGGACCTAAGGAAGAAAGGACGTAAAGACATAAGGAAAAAACGACGCAATAGAGAAGGGAAGGACGTAAGGACATAAGAAAGCAAGGACGCAAGGATGAAGCAAGCAAGAAAGAAAGCAAGAAAACAAGAACGAAGCAAGGAAAGAATGCAAGAAGGAAAGGAAGAAAAAATCCATGGAACTTAGAGAGCAAGCAACAGAACTAACCCCGGCCCTGAAGCCGGCACCAAAAAAAATAGGGACAGAGTATTGTGTCCCCCGACAACCATGAAAGTGCTACTTAAATTAGCTATCCGCAACCTTCTCGGCGCAGGCCTCCGTACCTGGCTCAATGTCGTCGTCCTCTCCCTCACCTTCGTGGTCATCATCACAGGCCAGGGCCTTTTCCGCGGCATGGGCGACCAGGCCGCCCGGGCCAGCATTGAAGCCGAATACGGCGGCGGCCAGTTCTGGCACCCCGCCTACGACCCCTACAATCCCCTCACCATCCAGGACGCCCACGGCCCCATCCCAGACCAGCTTCTCCCCCTCATCGCCTCCCGCCAGGCCACACCCATCCTCATCATCCAGGGCACGCTCTACCCCCAGGGCCGCTTCCTCCCCGTCCTCATCAAAGGCATAGACCCGGCTCAAAACATCCTCAAGCTTCCCTCAGCCACTCTTCTAAATGCCCCATCCCCGGAAACCAAACCACCCACCATCCCCGACGAAATTCCAGCTTTCATCGGCACCCGCATGGCCACCACGGCCCGCCTCTCCGTCGGCGACACCGTCATCTTGCGCTGGCGCAACGCCCACGGCGCCTTTGACGCCCGCACTATCCGCATCGTTCACATCTTCCGGACCATCGTCCAATCCGTGGACTCGGGCCAGGTCTGGATTCCTCTTCCCTACCTCCAGGCTATGGCCAGCCTGCCTGCCCAGGCCACTATCATCACCCTGGCTCCCGGCACCACCCCACCATCCCCCTTATCCGCCAACAACTGGGTTTACCGCGACCTCCGCTTCCTGCTCCGCGACATAGACCAGCTCGTGGCTGCCAAGACTGTCGGCGCAACCACCGTCTACCTTATCCTGCTATTCATGGCCCTTTTGGCCATCTTCAACAGCCAGGTCCTTAACATCTTCCACCGCCTCAAAGAAATCGGCACCCTCGTGGCCCTCGGCCTCACCCGCCGCCAGATTGTTCTGCTCTTCACTCTGGAAGGCACCCTTCAGGCTGTCCTGGCTGCCGTCCTGGCCGCACTCTACGGCTACCCGCTCCTCTCAGCTTTCGCTCGCACCGGCTGGAAAATGCCAGAAGCCTTTGACAGCTTCGGAATCGCCCTCGGCGAGCGCCTCGTCCCGGTCTTCACCGGCGGAATCATCATCGGCACGGTCATCCTGATAATGACCCTCACTGCCATCATCAGCTTCATGCCGGCCCGCCGGCTGTCGCGGCTGCGGCCAACCGACGCTCTCAGGGGGAAACTGCAATGATTAATTTCATCATAAAAGGCGTCCTGCGCGACCGCACCCGAAGCCTATTCCCCATTCTGGTGGTGGCCGCCGGCGCCATGCTCACCGTCTTTTTCTACAGCTACATGCAGGGCGGAAAAAGCAACTTCATAGATACCAGCGCCCGCTACCAGACCGGCCACCTGAAGGTGACTACCCGGGGCTACGCCACGGAAGCAGAGCTCCTGCCCAACGACCTGGCTTTAACGGAAATTTCCAGCCTCCTGGCCCGCCTCCGCGCTGATTATCCTGATATTATCTGGGCTCCGCGCATCCGCTTTTCCGGTCTACTTGACGTCCCCGACGAGAACGGCGAAACCCGGGCCCAGGGCCCGATGACCGGCCTGGCCGTTGAACTCATAAAAAGTGCTGATAATGACACTTTGACTCCAGGGAGCGCTAATCTTTATAACTATCAAAAATTCCAGCCGGGCACAGAAGCTGTCTCCCGGTTTTCAGGACCAGTCGAAACGCCTGCCAACATGGAACCTTTAGAAAATGCACCCTTAGCCAGTCTTGCTGGCAGTTCAAATCCAGGCGCTGGGCAAGGAAAATACATAGGACCCGGCCTAATACCTTCGGAAGACCCGGCCGGGAAAGCTCCTAAAAATAATTCCGAGCCGCCAGAAATAAAAGAAATAAAAATCTTAAACCTGGAAAAAGCCCTCATCGCCGGACGCCTGCCGCAGCAGCCGCGAGAAATCCTGGTGCCATCCGAACTGGCCCGCGCTCTCAACATAAACCCCGGCGACCGGGTGACCATCATCAGCTCAACCATGACCGGCGCCCTGGCCATAGCCGATTTCACGGCCGCCGGCATCATCCGCTTCGGCATAACGCCGCTTGATAAGGGCCTGGTCATATCCGACCTGTCCGACATTCAGCAGTTCCTGGACATGGAAGATGCGGCCGGCGAAATCTTTGGATTTTTCCCGGATTTCCTCTACCGGCCCAGCTCAGCCAGCCGTCTCGCCCACGAGTTCAACCAGAAAATGGCCGGAGCGGATAGCGAAGTCAGGGCAGGGAGCCCGCCCTCAGGTGCCGCAGTTTCAGACCCCGAACTTCAGCCGGTTATGCTAACCCTCGGCCAGCAGGGCGGTCTGGCTGATATGATCGCCGTTTACGACATCTATTCGTTTGTCTTGGTTGCGGTCTTCGTGGCCGTGATGTCCATAGTGCTGTGGAATGCCGGCCTGATGGGCTCGCTGCGCCGGTACGGTGAGATTGGGCTTCGCCTGGCCATGGGCGAAACCCGGCTGCACCTTTACGCTTCACTTATCGGTGAATCGCTGGTAATCGGGCTGCTTGGTTCGGCTCTGGGCACAGTCATCGGCCTGGCTATTTCCTACTATTTGCAGACCTACGGCATCAACGCTGAAGCCTTCACCAAATCTTCTGAAATGATGATGACCAACGTGATTAAAGCCCAGGTAACCTGGGTTAGCTATGTGATTGGCTTTATCCCGGGTTTGCTGGCTACGGTGCTCGGCACCGCCATCGCCGGACTCGGGGTTTTCAGGCGCAGGACAGCCACTTTGATGAAGGAGTTTGAGGCCTGAGGCAGTTTTCGGTAGTGTGAGGTAGCTTGTGGTTGAAGCCAACAGAATATGGCGGCACCGACCGCCGCATCGAAAATGCCTGACGAGGTTTATTATATGAACAACCTTTCATATTTAAATATTACCAGCTTGGCCGGACCTTTAAGCTCTGGCAAAAGGGCCAGTTCCAGAGCTGGCACAGGGGCTGTATTTTGGGCTGATTCAAGGACTGGCTCAGGAGCTGACACAACAGCCGGCTTACAGTCTGGTTCAGGGAATTGCTCACGAATTTCTTCAGGAACCGTCTCCTGGGCTGGCCCAGCATCTGGTTTTAAGCGCGGTTCAAGGCGATGTTCAAGGTGTGCTTCAAGGCGAGGTTTAGGGACTGGTTCAGGGGCCTGGTTAGAGCCCGGTCCAAGAGCTGGTTCAACAGCTGACTCAGGGTCTGGCTCTAACTCTACCGCAAAACCACCACGGGCCACCTTTGTAAGCAACACTGGATACAAATCTCCACATAGCCCCTATTCTTACATATGGAATTCAATGTTGTTAATTAGGCCAGTTAAACAGAAATTTACACGTCGGCTGCCCCAGACCAACCTGCCCCAAACTTACATCCATCAGACGAACTCGCCTCTGACTAATCTCACAACCAACAACTTGCCCCAAACCCACCAGCTCCCGCTCCACCTGCCTCAGTCCAATCCGCCCTGGAGCGTCTGTCCTGAGAAAGCAACAGTCTGCCTGCTGGCGACAATTCAGGAGGGATAGAATGAAACATTTTGCTGACAAAATATTTTCTGAAAATTGCCTTCCACAGAAAATGAGACGCAAAATGAGGCGCAATTTATATCGCAATATTTATCAAGCTTCCGGGAGGTTTGGAGTGCTTATGCTCGTGGATTCTCTGCGTCTCTTTGCGGTTGGTGCCTTGAGTGTGGCGATTTTACTCTGCTCTCCAATTCTGGTTCAGCCGGCTGCGGCTCAAACCCAAAAATTAAGCGGTCAGGAAATTCTAAAGCGGGTTGATGACAACATCACGGCCGACAATAAAATTATGACGGCCAAAATGATTATCCATTTGCGCCGGGTGTCGCGCACGGTGGAGTTTAAGTCATATATCCAGGGCACAGAAAAGGCTTTTACCGAATATCTGGCACCACCCCGGGAGAGAGGCACCAAGATGCTCAAGCTGGGAAAACAGCTCTGGATGTACTCGCCCTGGACTGAGCGGACCATCCTCATCTCAGGACATATGCTCCGACAATCGGTGATGGGCTCGGACCTGAGTTACGAGGATATGTTGGAAGACCCGCGGCTTTCTAATTCCTACACGGCTGAGCTGGTGGGCGAAGAGGTGATCAGGCTGGGTGAAGGGATCGAGCTTGGAGAAAAGATAGTGCGCCATGAACCGCCGGCTGGAGTTGGGAGTGATAGCTACAACAAGCTGTTTGCAAATTGCTCTCTGGTATCAGTGGTATCACGACCCGCAGAGTCTGAGTTCTCAGGAGTATCCGGATATGAAATCGGAAGCTATGAGAATCTGAGAACAGAAATGGAAGAATACCAAGCCCCAGAAACCAGGAGCGGCGTTGCCAGCCCGCAGGGGGGTCAAACCGGGAAATCGAGCGATGTAGTTCCCAGAGGAACTGAGATTAACTGCTGGATTCTGGAGCTAACCGCCAGGTCCGAGGATGTGGCTTATCCGAAACGGAAGCTGTGGGTTGATAAAGAACGGTTTGTGGTAGTTAGAGAAGAGCGTTATGCCAGTAGCGGGATGTTGCTAAAGAAAACTGAAGTCCTGAGTCTGAAGCAGTTTGATAAGCGCTGGGTTCCCGACCGGGCCGTTTTCAAGGATATGCTGAAAGCAGGCGAGGGCACCGAGTTTGTAGTCGACTCAATTGAATTTAATGCCCGTATCCCCGACTATATCTTCACTCGCGCCGCCCTTAAATAATGGGGACAGGAGGCCTTTTCCTTCGTCACCATTTTTTTCCGTTCTCGACGAAAAGGCTTCATGTCCCCCGTTCAGAAGTTTGTGTCCCCCGTTCCTGAAAAGGCTTCGTGTACCCCGTTCCCGCCGGGGACCTGGGTGCTGGGGATATAAACTACTTTATGCCTGATTTTAGTCTTCTTCATTTTGTTAAAAGGAGTTCGTGTACCCCGCGTTCGCGTGGGGACATGATGTCTTTTCCTGATCAATCATTTTATTATCTATTCCATCTGAAAAGGCTTTGTGTACCCTGTTCCGAGTGGGCCATTATTCAGCCCAAAAAAATATGAAAATTCTAGGGTGTTCCCATTTTTGCTGGGGAAAAAATTGGTGAATGAGTATTGTGTCCCCCGTTTTTCGCGGCACCATCACTCCTTAGAAAATAGGAAAAATATAGGGTGTCCCGAATTTTCAACGTATTAGAAGGTAAATGTCCTGAGGAGACATCTGGTTTTGGCGGGCCAGCTTCTCCAGAGTGATGTCAGGGCTGACGCCCTTAAGCCCGCGGTGTTTGAGTTCCTGGACCACGCTCTCCGGTGACCTGCCGAGATATTCAGCTGCCTCCCTCAGCGTGCGCTTCTCAAAGTCAGGCACTGGCATTTCCACCAGAAGCGCCCGGGGGTTGTTCTTAAAGGCAGCCCGGCCTTTCATCAACCAGGAAGAGGGCGGCATCTTCCCGACTGCCGTAACCAGCAGAACCACAACAACCACCACCGCCACCACCATCTCCAGCAAATTCCGGCGCGTATTATCAATGCCCTTGGTCAAGTATACCACTATGGCTTTAAAATTCAGCACCAGATGCGTTAGGCCGGCCAGCACAAACAGTGCACAGAAAATAATGTGCACAGCTTCCCAGCCGCTCTTATCCAGGCCGATAGCGCGCCACCCTATCCAGCGCGCCAGACTGCCTTCTGGTCGGATGTAGAGGATAAAACCGGAAAATGCCAGCAGCAGAAAGCTGAAGATAGTCAGGAAAGAAACAAATGGTTTCAACTTGAAAAGAGGGGAAGTGTGTTTTTCTATTTTCATTTTATTCTCCGTTTTCATTTTTCCGTTACCACTTTTTTATCAGCCTCCGTTTTCTCTTTAGTGCCCAATCGTGCCCGATCACTTTTTCCTCTTTATTAGTTTTTCCAGAAACTCATCTGATTTTACATTATTTTGTGTTCGCTTTTTTAAAGAAATTTAATGTCTGAATCGGCTAAGAAAGTCCGGGAAAGGAATTGCGAAATCATAAAATAAATAGAATATAATTATAGGAAAAAGCCCCGCCACTCTCCAACAATTTATTCACGGGGACATGATGCCTTTTCCGGGGACATGAACTCCTTCCTACCTTATCCTAAACTTCTTCATTTAATTACAAAGAGTTCGTGTCCCCCGTGCGCGTGGGGACATGATGCCTTTTCCTGATCAATCATTTTATTATCTATTCCATCTAAAAAGGCTTCATGTTCCCAGTTCCTTCAGCCCCAAAAAATAGGGAAAATGTAGGATGTCCCGATTTTTGGGGATATAAACTGCTTTCTGCCTGAGCCTAAGCTTCTTCATTTTGCTAAAGCAGTTCGTGTACCCTGTGCTATTTCCCCACGCCTCAAAAAACAGGGAAAACGTAGGGCGTCCCCATTTTTTGTCCTCATTTTTCGGCCATCCTGATTTTTCTTGGTGCCCCCCTGTTTCTGTACTCTTCTTGCGCCATCTTCGGGGAGGAAATTGGTGAATGAGTATTGTGTCCCCCGTTTTATTGCAATAGCCATTTCCAAGCTGGGACAAACTTTATTTTTTTCCTCTCAATAATTTCTTCATCTTCATAATTCATGGTCACAACAATCAAATTGTCACACTTTAGCTTTTGCGCCGCAGCTAACAGAGGCTTAACTTCTCTTTCTTTTACCCCCGGTCCGGAAAATTCTGCACAAACCTGAATAAGCTCCGTCGCTCTTCCCCCCTCAGTCACGATAAAATCAACTTCTCTCTTATTTGAATCTCTCCAGAAATAGACATCTAACAGTGGTTTTCTGGCTTTCCGTTCCATCAGACTGATGAACACCAGATTCTCAAGTCTTTTTCCGACGTCCTGACTGTGCCTGTGGCCAAATACTTCCCTCAAGCCCAGGTCTACTATGTAGCATTTTCGCGGGCTCAGGGCCTGCTCTTTAAGCGAGAAAGAATACCTCTTCAACAGGAAAAAAAGCCGCGAATCTTCCAGATAGTCAAGGTAGTTGATAAGCGTTCTCTTGGTCACAGGATAAGCTTGTTTAATCCATTTAAAGAAAGCACTTAACGAAAAAAGCGATGAAATATTTGTCGCCAGATATTTTACCAGCTCTCTCAAAACAGCCTGATTTCTAACTTCGTAGCGTTCCACCAGGTCTTTTATAAACATTGTTTCCACATAGCTTTTCAAAATTTTCAATTTAAGCTCTTTTTCTTCCGTCAGAACAACTTCAGGGAAACCACCATAAGACAGGTACTCTTCAAAAGCTTTCATGATGGAAAAACGCTTTCCAGAGTACAAAGTCAGTTCGTCTATCTTGATCCCTCTAGCATTCAAAACTTCTTTGAAGGAAAATGGAAACAATTCAAAAGTTATGGCTCGCCCCCGGAGCTGGGTAGCAATCTCAGAGCTAAGGAGCTTAGACGAAGAACCAGTGATAAAGATGAAAAAATTTCTCGTATCATATATGCGTCGAACTCCAATCTCCCAATTTTTTACCACCTGAATTTCGTCAAGAAATAGGTAAGCTTTAGCTGAATTAAGTTCAGAATAAGCCTCGGGGTAAAGCTCGCGGTAAGAGTTCAAAATAACTTCAAAATTTCTCGCCTCAAAAGGAAGCAGGCGAGGGTCTTCAAAGTTTACGTAAATAATTTTTTCTCGCGGTACACCCTTAGATAAAAGATCTTTAGCCAGCCAGAATAAGAGATAAGTTTTTCCGCTGCGCCTGGGACCTACGAGGGCAATTATCTTATTAACAGAGGTGGGAATTTCAATAGTTCTTGGCAAGACCTGGGGCAGCTCGCTTTCCTGCCATTCCCTAATAATTTCCTTCATCAATCCCTTTTCTACTTTCATATTGCCTCCACTTGGTATCATATAGGGAACCAAATTAGCTATTAAATGGTATCATTTAGGGAACCAAACGTCAAGTTCAAAAAATAGGAAAAATCTGGGGTGTCCCGATTTTTGGGGATATGAACTGCTTTCTGCCTGAGCCTAAGCTTCTTCATTTTGCTAAAGCAGTTCGTGTACCCTGTGCTATTTCCCCACGCCTCAAAAAACAGGAAAAACGTAGGGCGTCCCCATTTTTTGTCCTCATTTTTCGGCCATCCTGATTTTTCTTGGTGCCCCCCTGTTTCAATACTCTTCTTGCGCCATCTTCGAGGAGGAAATTGGTGAATGAGTATTGTGTCCCCCGTTTTGCCCCACGTCTTCTTCCTTCCCGTATCACATAGGGAACCAAAATGGACATAAACTGGTATCATTTAGGGAACCAGATGTCAAATTCAAAAAATATGAAAAATATAGGGTGTCCCGATTTTTCTTTTTTCGCCTTGCTATTTCTAAAGTCTATTGTATAATTTATTCAGGTTATGAATAAAAATTATTCATGAGGTGAATAATATGTACAAAGAAAGATGGCTGGCTGAAAAGCTAAAAAAGTCTCTCAAGGTAAGCAGCGTCCTTATTCTTACGGGTGCCCGTCAAACTGGAAAAACCACCCTGCTTATGAATGAACCAATTTTAAAAACCTATAAGTACTTCAGCCTGGATGACTTAGATGTCCTGGCCCAAGCCCAAAAAGACCCATCTCCGATTATTTCCTCGGCCCGAAACATCATCATTGACGAGGCCCAGCGCGTCCCAAAGCTCCTTTATGCTATAAAACAGGCCGTTGACAGCGACAGAGGAAAGGGCCGTTGCTTCGTCCTCTCTGGCTCAGCCAATCTTCTGCTCTTAAAAAACATTTCTGAAACCTTAGCTGGCCGCGCCACCTATCATACCCTGTTCCCTTTTACTTATTCTGAATACCAGGGCAGCCAGAAACCCGAGTGGTTGTTAAAGATGTTTAAAAAAATTTACCCGAAAGAAAAAGAAAAAGTCTCCACCCCGCCTTCTCTCACACCTATTCTTTTTCGCGGTTTCTTGCCTCCAGTGCTGGAATTTAAGCCAGAATCTTACGAAGAAATTTCTATGTGGTGGGATGGTTACATAAAAACTTATTTAGAACGGGACCTCCGCGATTTGTCACAGGTCTCTTCCTTAACAGATTTCAGGGCAGTGATGCAGCTTTTGGCCTTAAGAACCGCTTCCCTCGTAGACCAGTCAGGCATCTCACGCGATACGGGAATTAGTCAGCCCACAGTGCATAGATACCTGAATCTGTTGGAAGCTTCAAATTTGTTTGTCCGCCTAAAGCCATTCACTAAAATAAAATCAAAAAGCATCACCAAAACACCCAAAGGATATTTCATTGACCCTGGCCTGGCAGCTCATTTGGCAGGTCACAAAGATCCATCAGCCATTGATGAAAAGTTTAAAGGAAATCTGTTTGAAAGCCTGGTTCTGTTAAACTTGCTATGCCTAGCCGAGATTTACGGAATGAATGTATACTTCTGGAGAACCAAAGAGGGAAAAGAAGTCGATTTTATCCTTGAATATGGAAGGGGCGTTTTACCGGTGGAAGTAAAAATGAGCAGCAAGGTCCAGTATGCTGACCTTCAGAATCTTTTGCATTTCCTAAAGATGAATCCGCAAGCCGTTGGAGGAGTAGTAATTTACACCGGCAGTGATATTCAGAAACTTGCATCCAATATATTTGCTATCCCCTGGGTAATGCTCTAATGTGGACATGAAGTGTATCCCGAGCAATGAGTTATTAAAGCCTAATCTCTCTGGAACAGTTCGTTTTCCCCCTTCCCGCCCGGGACATGAACTCCTTTCTACCTTATCCTAAACTTCTTCATTTAGTTACAAGGAGTTCGTGTCTCCAGTTCTTTCGGCGACATGATGCCTTTTCCTGATCAATCATTTTATTATCTATTCCATCTGAAAAGGCTTCGTGTCCCCCGTTCCTACCCTCCGGGGACATGAACTGCTTTCTGCCTGAGCCCACGCTTCTTCATTTTGCTAAAGCAGTTCGTGTAAAGCAGTTCGTGTACCCTGTGCTATTTCCCCACGCCTTAAAAAATAGGAAAAATCTAGAGTGTCCCAATTTTTCGGCCATCCTGATTTTTCTTGGTACCCCCCTGTTTCTGTACTCTTCTTGAGCCATCTTCGGGGAGGAAATTGGTGAATGAGTATTGTGTCCCCCGTTAATGTTAACACAGCAGTTCGCTCATAATGTCAAGGTAATCAAGTAGGCTTCTGGTCACCAGAAAATTCTCCCTGACATGGGCCCGGCCGTTTTCCCCCAGCATTCGACCCAGCTCAGGGTCTTTCAGGAGCTGGACGACTTTTCTGGCACACCCTTCAATATCTCCGGGATCCACCAGAAAACCGGTCCTCCCATCTATAATCTGCAGAGGTATCCCCCCAACGTTAGAAGCCACCACAGGCCGCCCCTTCCATAGAGCCTCAGTAACCGTCAACCCGAACCCCTCTCTGAGTGACTTCTGCAAGACAACCGCCGCCGAAGACTGCAGGGCGTTTACCAGAATGTTGTTCTCCTCCAGAATCAAAATAACATCATTCATATTCCTGGCTTTTTGCGCTATTCTTTCAAAAATCTTTCTCCCTTCCGGGTCATCGGTGGCCAGATTTCCGCAAAGCACCAGCCGGCAATCCACTTCCTTTTTTACCAACTCAAAAACCTTCAGCACACCTTCCGGGTCCTTCCATTTATCAAACCTGGAAATCTGCGTGATGATTGGTTTGCCGTTAGGAATACCAAATTTGTTTAAGTATTTTTTGATTGTATTTTTATCCAGGGGTTTATTCTTGGCCGACAAAGGATCTATGGACGGATACACCACACGCTGGGCGACAGGTAAGTCCTTCTTTTTATAATTTTCGTGCGAGACAACGACCATATCGTATCTCAGGATGAAACGCTTCAGATAATCCCAGAGCTCTGGATTGGGATTGGACAGGTCTACATGGCATCTCCAGACCCAAGGCTGCCTTTTTCTGTAAAATCTGATCATCGGCAGCGGCTGCGGGTCATGGACAATCACCAGGTCATGGTTTAGATGCGTGAACCTGGAAAAGTACTCATTTTGTTCCTGATAGATTTCTTTCTTCATAGCCGTCAGGTTAATTTGGTCTCCCTGAAGGGCATTGTGAAATTTTTTGGTAATGGCAAAAAAGTCGGGCGAACCGTGCAGAACTCGCCAGCCGGCAAATATCCCCACATCATTCATCAGCGCTACCAGGCTGGTCAGAATTTCAGCCACCCCACCTCCCTGGTAGGTAGAATTTATATGGACAACATGTTTATGAGCAAACTTTATGGCTTTTTTAAAAATCTCATGGATAACTTCATCTCCGACAATCTCGCGATAATCCTCAATTCTTTTTATCATTCTTCACTCCAGGCTAATTTTCTTAATATTTTTAGCACATCTTGGTAATTTAGCAAGTTATATTTAGCATTGGTATTGGCAATTCCCACTCTAATAGAATAGGCTTTCTCTGGAAGAACCTTAAATAAATCTTCATCTGTCCAATCATCTCCTGCGCTGAAGATGAAATCATAATCCTTATCCATCAGCCAGAAAAGGCCGGCCACTCCTTTGTTTATCCCGGCACATCTTATCTCCACAACTTTGTTTCCGTGGAGCACCTGAATATCCGTACTGGAGGTGAAATCCACCAGGTAATCAACCAGCTCATTAGCCCGGACTGAGGCCAGCTCGGGCTGACAGGGGCGGTAGTGCCAGGCCAGAGAAAATTCTTTTTCTTCAATGAACGAACCAGGCAGCCGGTCGACATAAAGCTCCAGAACCGGCAGCAGTTCCTCCTTCCAGTTGTTTTCCAGCGGTTTGAGCATCCTCCAGGGCTTGGACTTCCTCTTAAGCCAGACTCCGTGCTCAGCTACCAGGCCAATTTCCAAGCCGGCAAACCACTCCTCCAGTGTTTTCCGGTCGCGGCCGCTGATAATCACCACTTCATTTTTGGGGTCGGATGAAAGCTTTCTGAGCAATTCTAACAGCCCCTCATCAGGTTTGACCACCCGTGGGTCTGAAGCGAAGGGCACCAGCGTTCCATCATAATCCAGAAAAAGTATGCGGCTGCGAGCCTGCCGATAATCTCTGACAAGCGCCTCCTGCTGAACACCGAGGAGCCGGGCCTCAAAACGAGTCTGGGCTTCTTTGATGGTAAAAAGCTCGTTAATAAACTCACTGCCCCATTTGACCACATCGTAGCGTCTCAGTCTTCTCTGCATGGCTTCCAGTCTAACTTTTTGTTCTTCCAGGGACATCTCCAGCGCCTCTTTGATAGCCGAGGCAATTTCTACACGGTCATTGGGGTTAATTATCAAAGCCTCGCCTAATTCCCTGGCCGCGCCAGCCATCTCGCTCAGAATTAATACCCCGGTCCCATCAGTTCTGGAGGCCAGATATTCTTTGGCAATCAAGTTCATGCCGTCTCTAATTGGGGTAACCAGGGCTACATCGCTTAAGCTGTAGAGAGCCACCAGCTGTTTTAGAGGCAAATGTTTATATTGATAGATGATAGGCATCCAGCTAAGGTTGCCAAATTTGCCGTTAATTTTTCCCACCTGTTCATCTATCTGTCTTTTCATCATGCGGTAATGTTCAACTCCAATGCGGGAGGGGACAACTACCATCATCAAGACCACTTTTCCGTGCCAGTGGGGATTGTTGGAGAGAAAAACTTCATAGCTCTCCAGGCGATTAAGTATGCCCTTGGTGTAATCCAGCCGGTCTATGGAGAGAATAACCTTCTGGTTGAGCAGCCTTACCTTCAGGTTAGTTTTCTCTTTTTCTATTTCTTTTGAAGAAGCCAGGTCATAAAATTTCTTGAAATTAATGCCCATGGGAATGGTTTCCGCTTTGATCATCCTGTCTTTCAGTAAAACCTTACCCATGCTGTGCTCATATCCCAGGATTGACAGCACGCATTTCAGAAAATGCTGGGTATAATCGTGAGTGTGAAAACCGATGAGGTCCGCCCCCAGCATTCCCTCCAGAATTTTAATGCCCCATCTTCTGGGCAGAAGGCGGAACATCTCATAGGAAGGAAACGGAATGTGGAGAAAAAATCCGATAGTTAATTTTTTAAACCTCTCCCGGAGAAGCTGAGGCAAAAGCATCAGGTGGTAATCGTGTACCCAGACGGTGTCGCCGGGTTCAACCACAGGAGAAATTTCCTGAAAAAATATTTCATTTACTTTTTCGTAAGCAGCCCACTGCGACTCATCAAAAACAGCATGGGAAGGGAAATAATGGAAAAGAGGCCAGATGGTTTTATTGCAGAACCCGTTGTAAAAATTATCCATAAGGCCGGATGGAATAAATACCGGGTAGGAATTAAATTCCCGCTGTAAAATCGCTCGTACCTCATCAGCCAGGCTGTCTTTGAGCTCTTCCCCAGGCCAGCCTATCCAGAGGGGTTTAAAATTGAATACGGATTCATCTTTTCCACCTTTTAAGGAATTCAGATAATCGCTCAATCCCGTAACCAGCCCGCCAGCGCTCGGCCGGATTTTGATGTTTTGTTTTTCCAGGGCTACCGTGACCGGGAGCCTATTTGAAATAATGATTAACTTCATGTGACCTCCCTTCCTATTTATCTTAATCTTAAAGAATTGAAAGACTAAAATCGCCGCCAGCTGTTCTTATGTTCTTAAGAGCGAAGCCTGTATGATAAAACGGCAAAAATTATTATCTAAGGTAAGCGTTATCGCCGCTAATTTCTAAGAGTTTTTATTATCATAAAACTTTTGGACAATTTTATCAAGAAAAAAGGCCTCCTGGGGGACATGATGCCTTTTCCTGATCAGTCATTTTATTATCTATTCTATCTGAAAAGGCTTCGTGTCCCCCGTTCTTCCGGGGACATGAACTGTTTCCTGAGCAGTGCACTATTAAAGTCTTCTCTCTCTGAAACAGTTCGTGTCCCCCGTTTCTGCCACCCGGGGACATGAACTCCTTTCTGCCTGAGCCTACAAAAATAGTAAAAATGTTAGGTGTCCCCATTTTTGTTCCTGGGGAAAAAATTGGTGAATGAGTATTGTGTCCCCCGTTTTATTACTGGCTGTTTTTTGATAAAATACTCCCCTTAAATTTTATTCTGGTTATTTGATACTGATGGTGGGATAAGGATAAAGATTAATAATTAAGGTAGGGAATAAGGAAAGATGGAAGTACCAGATATACTAAAAAGGCAGACGGTAACTCAGGCGGCAGTGGTGATTGCCGTCTTTTCTTTTATCAGCAAATTCTTCGGTTTTTTCCGCGAAGTTCTGGTAGCCAAATATTTCGGAGCCACCGGCACCACTGATGCCTTTCTGGTGGCGCTGGTCATCCCCATCTCTATTCTCGGCCTTTTCTCCGGCGGTTTCGCTACTCTGGTCATCCCCTATTACTTAGAAAAAAAATCCCAGTCAGCCGAAGCCGCCCGGCGCTTCGTCAACTCTGCCTTTACCGTCTGGGGCACCATTTTCCTGGCAGTCTCTGTCCTCATCTTCATTTTCGCCCCGGCCTGCGTCCGCATCATCGCCTACGGCTTTACCGGCGAGCGCTTCACCCTGGCTGTCACCTTAACCCGCTATCTTCTCGTAGCGGGCCTGTTCACCGTCCTTACCGGTATGTTCACCGGACTTTTTCAAGCTGAAAAGCAGTTCTTCTTCCCCATATTCATAACGTTCCTCGGCAACGTGGCCCTGGTCTTTTCCCTCTTTTTCCTGCATCGCTCGCTTGGCCTCCATAGCTGGACAGTAGGCCAGCTCCTCAGCGCTTCTTTTGCTTTTTTCGCTATGTTCTTTGTCCTCTGGTGGCGCTACAAGTTCTTCCATACCTTCAGCTACCGCCAGGTGGACTGGGCGGAAATCCGCCAGTTTGCCATCCTGCTTATGCCCCTCGTCATCTCCGGCGGTCTTTCCATGCTCAACCAGATTGTGGATAAAACCATCGCCTCGGGCCTGGATGCTGGCTCCATCGCCGCCCTTAACTTCTCAGCCCGCGTCTGGAACATCCCCCTGAGCCTCCTGGCCGTCCCCATCGCCACCGCCATCTTCCCGACCTTCTCCGAGCTGGCTCTTAACGGCTCAGCCCGCCATGAGTATGAAGAGCGACTCCAGCGAACCATCGGCGTCTCTTTTTACCTTATCATCCCCTCAACTTTTTTTCTCTTTTTCCTGGCTCAGCCCATCGTTCGCCTGTTCTTTGAGCGCGGCGCTTTTGACGCCAAAGCCACTTACCTTACTGCTTTAGTGCTTCAAATGTATCTGATTGGTCTTTTCGCTCATGCGACTTCTCCCATATTATCCAGGGTATTTTATTCATTCAAAAACACGAGAACACCGGTCATTATCAGCGCTACCTGTCTTGTCCTGAACATCATCTTAAATATAATTTTATCTAAACTGATGGGCGCAGCAGGAATTGCTTTGGCCACATCCATCGTTATGATCTTAAGCTTCATTCTTTATAACTTATTCCTAAAAAAATACCTTGTTTCTTTTTCTCGCAGTTTAGCTCTTGAGACAGCCAAAATTATCTTTAGCGCAATTCCCATCGGACTAATTTGCTATTTCTCTTTGCCTTACTTTCAGAAGGCCTCAGCCTCTACCCTTCATGGATTTATTTCCCTGACCATCAAAGTCGCCGCCGTGGGCCTCGCTTCTGTCATTCCCTTCTTCGCCCTGAGCCATTTCTTCAAACTTGATTCCTTCGCCTTTCTTAAATCCTATGCCATCAGTTCCCTTAAAAAATTCGCCCGAAAATAAAAAAGGGGACACGAACTATTTCCTGCCCGGTCATCTGATATTTTATTCAGGCAGAAAACAGCTCGTATCCCCTGGTTACTCTCTCAGCTAAAACTTTATCCTACTGAGTCGCCTCCGTTTTTCGGTTGTAGGTCGGGACAATTTCCTTCATCAGCCCGATTATCTCATCCCTCCCAGCTGAATTCATACTCAAAGCTATAAGCTTATCTATCTTGCTCATAAGCTCGACGTCTGCCTTCTGCTTATCAATAGCAGGAGACTTATCTCTGGAATTCCTGGCTTTATAGATTTTGGGGTGCTCCGTGGGCTCCGAGCCTTCTTCTGCTCCAAGCAGCTCCTCAAAAAGCTTTTCGCCTGGACGCACTCCAGTAAAGACAATTGGAATATCCACATCAGGTTCATAGCCGCTTAGCCTTATCATCTCCCGCGCCAGGTCAATAATCCTTATCGGCTCGCCCATATCCAGGATAAATACCTCACCACCCTCTCCCGCTGCTGCCGCCTGCAATACCAACATAACCGCTTCCGAGGTGGCCATAAAATACCGCTTCATCTCAGGATGCGTCACCGTCACCGGCCCTCCCCTCTTTATCTGCTCTTCAAAAAGCGGGATTACGCTTCCCCGGCTGCCCAGCACGTTGCCGAACCGCACCGAGATAAATCTTGTGCCGTTTCTCCGGTTCATAGCCCTCAATAGCTCTTCGCCAATTCTTTTGCTTGAGCCCATCACGCTTGTCGGGTTTATGGCCTTATCCGTAGATATGTTGACAAATTTTTCTGCCCCGAATTCTATGGCCAGTTCAGCCAGAATTTTCGTCCCCAGCACGTTGGTCTTGATTGCCTCTTCCGGAAAATCTTCCAACATCGGAACATGCTTGTAAGCAGCCGAATGGATCACTACCTGCGGCCGGCAGTATTCAAAAATCCGCTTCATCTTCGCCCGGTCTCTGATATCAGCTACCACCGGCTCGAGCCTTCCGCCCTCTGCCTTCATCCTGTTTGCCAGATAAAATAGCTCGGTCTCGTCAATGTCTAGAGCCAGAAGTTTAGCAGGTTCAAACTGAAGAACCGTGCGCACGAGCTCGCTGCCTATTGACCCGCCGGCTCCCGTGACCAGAACGCACCGTCCCTGTATAAAAGCTCTTATTTTTTCAAAATCAACCGAAACCGGCTCTCTGCCCAGCAGGTCCTCCACTTTCACTTCTTTAATATCCGCCAGGCCAACCCGTCCATCTACCAGCTCCAGAATTCCCGGCACAATCCTGATTTTCTTTTTCGGGTCAGCCTGCCTGATGACTTCTATGATGCTCCTGATTTCTCTGGAGCTGGCGCTCGGAATGGCAATCAGGATCTCGTCAACGTGGTTATTTTTGAGGATTTCTGGCACATCATGCCTTGTCCCCAGGACCTTAACTCTGTTTATGGAAAGTCCCTTTTTGGCCGGGTCGTCGTCTATAAATCCCACAGGAACAAAGGCCGATTTGGGATTTCTGAGCATTTCCTGGGCTACGCTGTTACCAGCATCTCCAGCTCCTATGATCAGAACCCGAGAACGACCTTTAAGCACCCGCTCTCTTTTGCTCAGATACTCCCTGAAAACCCGCTTAGATATCCGCAAAGCTGTCATCATGGCCAGCGAGATGACATAATCCACCAGAAGAACCGATCGGGGCATACCGCCCAAAGCTTCTGAGCTCCGAAAGCCAAGGAAAATCCCGGCCATTAATAACGAAGATAAAGTGAGCGCCGTGGTAAGCCTTGCCTGGTCCAGCACGCTGAAAAACCGCCAGGAAAAGCTATACATCCCCAAGAGCTGGAGAAAAGCCAGCTTTACTACCAGGGCTACCAGCAGATAAAAAGGAAATCTGGCAATATTTTCTTCCGGAATCTTCCCATCAAACCTCAGCCAGAAGCCAGCATAAAGCGAAAAAGCGATAATTAAAGAATCAGCCATCAGAAAAAACGCCCGCCTCTTCCACACCGTCACACGAAATAATTCTTTGATTAGCTGGTTCATCTTCTGCTTCATTCTTCTGCCACCCTATTTTAGCCGCTTATACGGATTTTAACCCGCTTCTTTAACTTATTATCCTCGCCAGAGTTTTAACAATAACCAAAAAGTCAGTCCACCAAGAGGCCTTCCTGGCATATTCTAAATTAATCCTTATTTTTTCGGGCATAATTTTTTCTACATATAATTTTTCTGGATCGCTACTCTGAGCTAATAATTCGCTTTCATTTACATATTCAATGGAAGCCGGGTCTGTTATACCAGGATAAAGATTTAAAACCTCTCTTTGTTCATTTGTATATAAATTTACATATTTCTCTACCTCTGGCCTTGGCCCAACAAGGCTCATTTCACCCTTTATTACATTTATTAATTGAGGCAGTTCATCAAGCTTAAATTTTCTTAATAATCTTCCGCTTTTTGTAATCCTCGGGTCACCGCCAACAGTTAAAAGATTACCTTTTTTCTCAGCGTCAACAACCATCGTCCTGAATTTGTACATAAAAAATGGCCTGCCCTTATATCCGACGCGTTTTTGAATAAATAGTACCGGACCGCCGTCCTCTATTTTTATCATTAATGCGATAATCAAAAAAAAAGGGAAAAGAAAAACTAAACCCAAGGTTGAAAAAATAAAATCAAAAGCCCTCTTTTCCCATCTCATCTTTTATAGCTTTTAACTACGTCTAACACAGCCTCTATTACATCGTTAACATCTTGATCCGTTAATTTAGGACAAAGGGGAAGGCTAATTACCCTTAAATAATTAGAATAAGCTATAGGAAAATCTTCTGGTCTAAATCTATATTTATCTCTATAGTAGGGATGGAGATGAATAGGAATAAAATGAACAGAGGTTCCAATGTTTCTCTTATTAAGCTCATCAATAAACTCATTTCTCCCAATTTTAAGCGCGTTTAAATTGAGCCGTATTACATAAAGATGCCAGGCATGTTCAACATAAGGTCGTTCCACCGGCAATTCTAAAGCTTCCTCATTAGAAAAAGCTTTGTTATACATCTTTACAATTTCTCTTCTTCTATTTTGAAACCTCTCAAGCTTCTTTAATTGCCATAAACCCAAGCTTGCCTGTATATCAGTCATATTATATTTAAACCCAGGGAACACTACTTCATAATACCAGCTGCCTTCTTTAGAATACCTCTTCCAGGCATCTCTGCTCATCCCATGAAGGCTTACTATTCTCGCTTTTTCTATGAACTCCGGCTCTCCGGTGAGCATTCCCCCTTCTGCTGTAGTTAAATTTTTGGTCGCATAGAAGCTAAAACATACAGGATTATTTGTAGATCCTATAAATTTGCCCTTATATTTTGCTGATAATGCATGGGCCGCATCTTCAATTACGAATAAATTATGTCTTCTTGCTATTTCATTAATAGCATCTAACTCAACAGGATGGCCAGAATAATGAACCGGCAAAATTGCTTTTGTTCTTGGGGTAATAGCTTTTTCTATCTTTAGGGGATCAATATTAAGCGTATCTGCCTCAATATCTACTAAAACAGGTTTCGCGCCAACTTGTTCTATTACATTCACAGAAGCACAAAAGGTCATTGGGGTTGTAATAACCTCATCTCCTGGCCCAATACCTAAAGCCACTAAAGCAGTGTGTAGAGCGGCGGTACAAGAATTTAATGCTAATGAAGAACTACAATTAAAATAAATTCTAAATTCTTCTTCAAATTTTTTTGTCTTGGGTCCCGTAGTTATCCAATTCGATTTTAATGTATCGATAACCTCTTTAATCTCATCTTCTTCAATAAGCGGTGGCGAAAACGATAGAAATGTCTTTCTCATTAAGGCACCTTTTCTATTTATTTTTTGAAATAATAACGATATTCATTCATTTCGCGCCTATATTCATTAAAAAAAGTTCTATACAAGGTAAATCCCAATGATTTATAAAAATTATTTACATAATC
>JACIYK010000159.1 GCA_014359965.1 Candidatus Aminicenantota bacterium | reverse complement strand
TCTGAAGAAATGGCCAGGCTGGGCGTAGAATTTCTCAAGCAATTGGCCGGGATGGAAGTTCCTTTAGAGCAGGCCCAGAAAATTTCCGAGTATGGAATTAAAAAATCACTGCAGCTCTGTGCTTCTGATTACATGAATGAAATCAGAAAGACGATTGAGCTAGTGAGAACTGAGCTCAGAAACAGGAACATCAGGTATCAATAAATATTATCAGCAATAAAAACAGGGGAGAGGTCTCAATTAACCTCTCCCTTTTTTATTTTCTTGACCTGAACTTCCTCAAAAAAATTTACCTTCCCGGTTTGCCTTCAGGAAATCAGCGTCAGACGTTGTTAGCGCTGTTAGGGTCATAGGCGTTGATGTCCAGAAAGCCGTGACCAGAAAGGTTAAAAAGAATAGTCGGGCTCTTTCTTGTTTTTCTGGCTTCCAGGGCTTCATCAATTACCGCGGCAATAGCATGAGCTGATTCTGGTGCGGGCAGAACGCCTTCGGTTTTAAAGAAGAGTCTGGCGGCTTCAAATACAGCTTTCTGGGAGTAGGCCCGGGCCTCTACTATTCCTTTTTTTACCAGGTGGCTAACCAGGGGAGCCATGCCGTGATAACGTAGACCGCCAGCATGAATGGCCGGTGGGATAAATTCTTTACCCAGGGAATGCATGTACAGAAGGGGAGTCAGGCCAACACTGTCGCCGTGGTCATAACCAAGTTTTCCTCTGGTGAGTGAAGGACAGGCTTCCGGTTCAACGGCTATAAACTTAATGTCTGCTTTGTCTTTAAGCTTTTTTCGCACAAAAGGAAAACTCAGACCGGCAAAGTTTGAACCGCCGCCAACACAGCCAATGACTACCTCAGGAAGTATTCCGATTTCTTGCAGCTGTCTTTCTGCTTCAAGCCCGATGATGCTTTGGTGGAGCAATACGGCATCCAGCACCGAGCCCAGCGAGTATTTTATTTTAGGATTCTTGGCCGCGACTTCTACAGCTTCGGAGATAGCAATACCCAGACTGCCGGGATGGTCCGGGTTTTCATCATAATATTTTTGGCCAGCTTCAGTTGTCGGGCTGGGACTTTCCAAGACCTGCCCGCCAAAAATTTCCATCATTATCCGTCGCCCCGGCTTTTGTCTGAAACTGGCTCTCACCATGTAAACCTGGACGTTCAGTCCGAACTTTGACCCGGCGTAGGACAGGGCTGAGCCCCACTGTCCAGCACCGGTCTCGGTAGAAAGAGCAGTGATTCCATCTTTCCGGGCCAGGTAGGCCTGCATCAGGGCTGTGTTGGTTTTGTGGCTGCCGGTGGGGCTTACGCCCTCATATTTGTAAAAAATTCTGGCCGGTGTATCAAGATAGGCCATTAATTTTGAAGCGTAAATCAGGGGAGTGGGCCTGTAGACGCTGTAGGCTTCGAGCACTTCAGCTGGAATGGAAATAAATCTTTCGGTAGTAATTTCTTGAGCGATGAAACTTTTTGGGAAAATTACTTCCAGTTCTTCAGGCTTTAAAGGATTTTTGGTCACGGGGTTTAAAGGCGGTGGGGGTAGTTCTTCCAGGTCAGCTTTAAGGTTATAAAAATGGGTTGGTAAGTGGTAAGGGTTTCGTAAAATGAACCTGTCCATGATTAACCTCCTCTTTTTATCTTGATATTTTTGGTAAAAAAACAGAAAAACCTTAAGTTTAGACGGAATTAAAATGGACAGACCACGGGCGGACTAAGCCGCCCACCAGAACCAGGAAAGGAGGGAGATAGAAAGGTTAGCTCTTGTGGCGGGAATGAAGTCTAACATCAATAAATCAAACATCGTGATGAATTTTAAGAGACCTAACCCAGCTTGTCAAGATTTTTAGAAAAAATTTTGTCCAGAGGCAAAAAGACTTGAATTCAGACTTAATAATTTTATATTTTAGAAACATGCGAAAGAACTTTGCGGCCTGGTTGTTCATCATTATTTTTCTGTTGATGTTTATTCCGCCGGTGCTGGCTCAGCCAAAAAATGGTCTGCTACTCTTTCAGGTGCTTAAGGGTCAGCCTTACCTGGAAAGAATTTTATCCGGTTTTAAAATAACTGTTCTGCATGAAACGAATTCTTTATATCTGGTCCTGGTTGACCGGGTAGAAGCCAGCCGGTTGCGGAACCAGGGTCTAAAAATCCATTTTCTTACACCTTACCGGAAAGAAAAACATTATTATCTTGTCCGGATAACAAATATTGAAGAGTATCGCCAGGTATCAGCTTTTGGGAGGATTATCCGGCTGGAGGGAAGAGATTGTCTTTTGATTTCTGATGAACCGGCTGACGAAAAATTGCCTCTGACTGTCAGATGGAAACCTCTTTTCCCGGGCTTCCGGTCTGTAAGTCTTGGTCAGCCGCTTTCTCCTGTCTTAAAATCCAGAGAAGTGGATGAAGCCCTGGAACAGATAGCTTCTGATATATCCAGAGACAACCTGAGAGACCTGGTCACCAGTCTTCAGAATTTTGCTACCAGGTATGTTTACACTGAAAACTGCCAGGCTGCGGCTGATTATATTTTTAATTACTTTAGTTCACTTTCTTTACAGCCCCGCTTCCACGAATTCACCTACGGGGGTTCACGGCTCAAAAACGTAATCGTTGATATACCTGGTCAAACCTATCCTGATCAAGTAGTAATACTCTGTGCTCACTATGATTCCATTTCTGACGCTCGCTGGACTCAAGCCCCGGGCGCAGATGATAATGGCTCGGGTACGGCGGCCATCTTGGAAGCAGCCAGGGTTTTGAGCAGCCGGCCTCATGATTTTACGGTCAGGTTAATTGCTTTTACGGCCGAAGAAATTGGCCTGATCGGCAGTCGTTATTATGCTTCTACCAGCGAGGTTACAAAAGACAAAATGGTGGGCGTTATAAATCTTGACATGATTGCCTATGCTGATTCATTGCCAGAAGACCTGGATATTATCACCAACAATTACTCTAACTGGCTGGCGGAGCGTGTCGTTAATGCCACGATGGTTTATGGACCGGCGCCAGCCAGGAAAATCGTGGCGCCAGCCTTTGTCTATTCAGACCATGCTTCGTTCTGGGAAGCTGGCATACCGGCCATTTGTGCCATTGAAGACGAGGATGTTAACAATCCTTATTATCATCACACGACAGACACGGTTGATACTTTAAATTTTGATTTCTTTCTCTCAGCCACCCGCGGGGTGGTGGTCTGCGGTTCTGATGTGGCCCAGCTTCTGAGGCCGGGCCGGCCAGCTACTCCCCGGAATTTCTCTCTGAGCCTGACTACCTACGCTTCCATCTTCAATTACATAAAAAAAGTTAAGCTCAGCTGGTCGCCAGTTCCCGGAGCTGCAGGCTATAATGTTTACCGCAGCCGCTACAGCCATGCGGGGTATGAAAAGCTTAATGCCCGGCCGCTTTCTCAACCCGAGTTTGTAGATGTCCTGCTGCCAACCGACTGGCCCTTTTATTATACCGTCACAGCTGTGGACAGCCTCGAGCGAGAAAGCAACATGACGCGAGAGCTGGTGGTAGCTCCAGGAGTGGTCTATTTTAATACTTCATTTTCTTTCAGCAACGCAGATGTGAAAAAAAGAAATTAAAGTCTGAAATCGAGGCCTGCTTACTGCTTATACTTACTTGAGTTTTTATGATAAAAAATGAAGAAAAGACCTGACAGCCCATGAAAAAAGGAAGAAAAATTGTTCTGTTTTTATTCTGGCTGGTAGTCTGGTTGGCCACAGATGTTCTGGCCCAGAGTTTTAATTTTGGTTGGCAGGTCTTTATATCATCCGGCATTTTTTCCTTCAACCAGAGAAATTTCCGGGAGATGTACGGGACGCTACCGGTTTTGAACTCAGGGCTGGAATTTTACCCTGGGGAAAATTATGGTTTTGCTTTAGGTCTTGTTTACCTTTCAGGCCAAGGGCAGGCGCTGGTGATTTCCGGAGACCCGGACCAGGACTTTAAACTGAAGTTTTCTCGCTGGTCTATGCCTCTAATGTTCAGATTGAGGCTGGTCAAGGGAAAATTTAGTGCGCAAGCTTCAGCTGGAGGAGTTTTGTCTTTTATCCAGGAAAGATGGCCGGAATTAGGCCTGCGCCAGAAAGAAACAAATTTCCACTTACGCTATGAAATAGGCGGCGATTTTCAGCCGGCTAAAAACCTTCTCCTCAAGCTGATACTGGCTGCCGAAAACATTTCTAGTTCCTATAATTCTCCAGCCCTGTTCGGGGCGCAGCCTGAGTTGGGCGGTTTCAGTCTCCAGCTGGGATTGGCCTATCAGTTTGGAAAAAAATGAAATTCTTTCAGATAGATTAAAAATTGGCAAACTGATCCGGGAGGGAGCTATGAATAAAGAGAAAAAATCAAATGGGTTAAGTAACCCTGGCCGTCGGGACTTTCTTAAACTCAGTTTAGCTGGGGCAGCCGGGCTGGTTTTATCCGGCAAAGAGATGATTTCAGCCGAGAAGAAGGCAGTCACGGATTATGGACCACTTTTTGCCTGTAAACCGATAGAAGTGGTCAAGGTTGGCTTTGTTGGTGTAGGTGGCATGGGTTCGGTTCACGTGCAGAATTTTTTGCACATTCCAGGAGTGGAGATTAGGGCCATTTGCGACATCGTGGAAGAAAAAGTAGTCAGAGCCCAAAAGTGGGTGGAGGAGGCTGGGTTTCCCAAACCCAGAGGTTATTCTCGTGGTCCCTGGGATTTCAAGAGGATGTGTGAGGAAGAAGACCTGGACCTGGTCTTTACGGCCACACCCTGGGAATGGCATGTTCCTGTGTGTGTCACGGCTATGAAGAATGGCAAACATGCAGCTACAGAAGTTCCAGCTGCGGTTACGCTTGACGAGTGCTGGGAACTGGTGGAAACAGCAGAAAAATACAGAAAACACTGCGTCATGATGGAAAACTGCTGTTATGACCGCATTGAACTTATGAGCCTCAACATGGTCAGGCGAGGATTGCTGGGAGAGATTCTTCATGCTGAAGCCGGCTACCTTCACGATTTGCGTGATGTTAAATTTTCTAACCAGGGCGAGGGGCTGTGGCGACGTCAGCATTCCTGGAAAAGAAATGGCAATTTGTATCCTACCCATGGTTTGGGTCCGGTGGCCCAGTGTATGAATATCAACCGCGGGGATGCTTTTGACTACCTGGTGTCCATGAGTTCACCTTCCCGCGGGTTGCAGCTTTATGCCCGGGAAAAGTTTGGAGCAGACTCACCACAGGCCAAAGAAAAATTTGCCCTGGGAGATGTCAATACCTCTTTGATTAAAACCAAACAGGGTAAGACCATCATCCTGATTCATGATACTAACCTGCCCCGACCGTATTCACGCATTCATCTAATCCAGGGAACAAAGGGCATTTTACAAAAATGGCCCAACCGCATTTATGTGGAAGGCCGCAGCCCGCAGCATCAATGGGAAGACATCGAAAAATATGCTGAAGAGTTTGAACATCCGTTGTGGAAAAAGCTCAGCCAGAAAGGTGAGGGCCGTGGCCACGGTGGTATGGATTATATTGAAGATTATCGTCTGATTGAATGTCTGCGCACAGGTAGCCCGACTGATATGAATGTTTATGATGCTGCAGCCTGGAGTGTGGTATCCGCCTTGAGTGAAAAGTCGGTAGCCAAACGTTCCAGACCAGTTGATTTTCCGGATTTCACCCGTGGGCGATGGAAAACAACCCCGCCGCTGGGCATCATTGAAGGCTGAGTGGCAACCTGGTCTTCTTCCTTTTTCTTTCTTTAAACTGGAAGTAGCTCAGACACAGAAGGCCAATTCCAGCATAAAAAAGAGCGATAACTCTTCGGATGAGCGAAAGAGAAACCCCTTTTTCTGGACTCAAACCAAGCAGAAGAAAAACAGCCACGGTGGGCGGCGCAGGAATGCCCCGGGCTCGGGGTGTGGCCGGGGGGGCGGCG
>JACIYK010000158.1 GCA_014359965.1 Candidatus Aminicenantota bacterium | reverse complement strand
CTTGCACATCTCGTAAAGCCGCGACCTCAGCCTCACCCCAATCCTGTCCACCAGTGTCTCCTCACCCTTTTTGTAAAAAGATTCGCGGTGGTCTGGCTCAACTCAACTCCACTCCCACCCCGCCACGCCTACCAATCCAAACTTACTAACCCAAGCCCCCTTCAAAATCTATAGCTGGCTTGCTTGGCCATCTTACGATAATCTTCTCCGGCGATGTTCACCACCTTGCACATCTCGTAAAGCCGCGACCTCAGCCTCACCCCAATCCTGTCCACCAGTGTCTCCTCACCCTTTTTGTAAAAAGATTCGCGGTGGTCTGGCTCCTCTTCCACGTCAAGGTAATTGGTGGTAAAAATGGTCACGCGCTTCTGGTTGTAACGGTAGTTAATGATGTAGAAAATCGTCTCTTCCACCCAGGCTGTAGGCCGCTTCGCTCCCAATTCATCCAGCACCAGCACCTCGCAGTTAAACACTGGCTCCAGGATGTCAGTCTCGCTCACCTCGCTGTCGGGCGTGTAGGAGTTCTGGATATCACGGATAAGTTCCCTGAAATCATAAAACAAACAGTTGGCACCTTTTTTGATTATTAGCTCCCTGATGACCGCCACTGCCAGGTGGGTCTTCCCCACCCCGCACGGTCCGATAAAAAGCAGCCCCACTTCCTGCGCCGGGTAATTTTTCACGAACTTTTTGGCAATCTTCAAAGCGTCACCCTGCGAAGGATGATGAACTTCGTAATTTTCAAGCGTGCAGTTTTCGTAACGCTTTGGTATCCGTGCTTGCCGCAGCAGAAGAAGCGCCTGCTTTTCTGTAAAGCACTTGCACCTTTTAGCTACCGGACCGCGGGGAGTTTTTTCCAGCACCCAGCCAGTGCCCTGGCAGATAGGACAGACCTGCTCCTTCTGGCGCGGATTTTCTCGTTCTTCTATTTCCTGGTTTATTCCTGCGTTTCTTCCCGCGCTTTTAACTGCGGTTTTAACTGCGTTTTTAATTTCGTAGGCCATCAGTTGAGGTATCCTCTCAATTGTTTTAGAGTCTGGGATCTGGCCAGCTTGCGCATGGCCTTCTGTTCTATTTGCCGGATTCTTTCTCGGGTGAGGCCGAGCCGGTCGCCAATTTCCTGAAGCGTCATCGGCTCTTCGCCGTCAATTCCGAAGCGTAATTTTAGCACAAGGGCTTCCCTCTCATCCAGCTCGTTGAGCACTTCACGAATCTGCTGTTCAATGGAATTCTTGATAATCTGGTACTCCACCGAAGGAGCCATCTCGTCCGAAACGCGATCGCCAACTTCCAGATCCTCGTCCTCACCGATTTTATCACTAAGCGAAATACCCTTCTCCTGGATAATCTCCAGGTCTGCGATTTCTTCTGGAGTAAGATGAAGTTTTTCAGCTACTTCCTCACGTGTTGGCTCGCGGCCCAGCTCTTTGCGGAGTGCTTCGTACTCACGGTTCATCCGGGTAATCTTGTCCGAGATTTTCTGCGGCAGGTTGAAGGAGCGGGATGACTGAGAGAGAGCGTGGACGATAGCCTGCCTTATCCACCAGACTGCGTAGGAAATGAACTTCACATGACGGTCGGGGTCAAAGCGCCTGGCAGCTTCTACCAGGCCCAGGTTGCCTTCGTTGATTAAATCGAGCAAGCTCAGCCCCATACCCTGGTACTTTTTGACGTAAGAAACCACAAAGCGCAGGTTGCCTTCAATCAGGCGCTTTATGGCTTCCGGGTCGCCCTTTTTTATGCGGGCTGCCAGCTGTTTTTCTTCATCTTCGGTGATGGGCGGGATTTTAGATATTTCCTCCAGGTAAAGCTTGAGGTTTCTTGATTCCAGATGGTCCAGGTAAGACATGAGCGCGCTCTTTTAATTTTTTATTCTATCAGCCGACAGCAGATTAATTTTAATATTTTTCCCGCTTTTTCACAAATCAACGAAGAATAAATTTTTTTCAAAACCATGGCAAAAGACGCTGGCTGTTATTTTTTAAGGTTTTCGAAAAACTGACTGAAATGGCCGAGGCTGCTTTCTTATATCTTAAATCTTTAAATTGCCCCCTGTTTCTCTTCCCCCTGGCCTCACTTGCCCCCGATTTGTTTATTAATCTTTTTCTTTGTCGGACTCTTCTTTACTAACCGGCTCCACGCGCATCGGTTTGCTTACTGAAACGGGCACAATACTCCTCATGCTGCGGCGCCGTATTTCAAACTCTTCTTCCCGACCCTGGAAAAATTCAGACTTGATGTAGTCAAGAAGTTCGTTGACCTGCTTTTCCATTTCTTTCATCCTCTCCCGCATGTTAAGGATAACTTCCACCCCAGCCAGGTTGACACCAAGGTCGCGAATGAGGTTCAGGATGACGCTCAGCCGTTCCAGGTCTTCATCGGTGTAAAGTCGGGTGTTACCTTCACTGCGAGACGGTTTAAGCAGGCCTTCCCGCTCATAGAGCCTCAGCGTCTGCGGATGAATGTTGAACATCCGGGCCACAGCGCTAATATGGTAATAACCACAGGATGATTTTTGGGTGGCTTCTTCCGACCTTCTTTTTTTCCTGGGCATCGTCTCACCTCCTTTCGCTCTTCATCTGCCTAAACCTCAACCGAGATCCTTTCGCGGGTTTTCCTCGTAAAACTTTTCCAGCTCCCTCATTATTTCCCGCACTCTCTGATCAACGTGAGATGGAGGCACGATGAACACTTCCACGTACATATCACCGCGGACATTCTTGCCCACATAAGGAGCACCCTCGCCTTTAATGCGGAACTTCTGGCCCGACTTGGTGCCAGGCGGAATGCGGATGGTCTTTTTCTCACCATAAATGGTCGGCACCTCAATCTTGGCGCCGAGGGTGGCCTCTGGCACAGTAATTGGCACCCTTATGTAGATGTTAGCTCCTTCTCGTTTGAAGAATGGATGTGGAGTTACTTCCAGGATGATGTACAGGTCGCCTGGTGGGCCGCCATTAGGACCAGCGTTTCCTTTGCCCGGAACCCGCACTTTGGAGCCGCTGTCAACGCCCCGCGGAATCCTCACGGTGATGGTTTCGGTGGTGGGCACCCGGCCTTCACCACGGCAGTTGGAACAAACCTCACCGCTTACCTTACCAGTGCCGAGACAGGTCGGGCAGGTGCTGGAAAACTTCATGAAACCTTTCTGCACGTACACCCGACCGCTGCCGCCGCAGTTCGGACAGACCCTCTGTCCGCCGAGAGAACTCTGACCACTCCCGCCACAAACCGGGCAGTGCACCAGACGAGTAACCCGGATTCTCGTCTGCAGGCCGTTGACCGCATCAGTAAAGCTGATAGTCATAGAATAATGCAGGTCTTCACCACGCTGCGGACCGCGGGTTTTAACTCTAGCTTCCTCGCCAAAACCGCCAAACAGGTTTTCAAAGAAATCCCGGAAAGAAGAGGTGCCGTATTCAGAAAAATCAAAACCCTCAAAACCACCGCTGAACGGGCCAGCACCCGGCTCACCTGAACCAGCGCCGGGTCCGCCGGCAAAATCACCGACGAAACCGAACTGATCGTACTGGGCACGCTTCTTGGGATCGCTAAGGACAGAATAGGCTTCCTGGATTTCTTTAAACTTAGCTTCTGCCGTTTTATCTCCAGGGTTAAGGTCCGGGTGGTACTTGCGGGCCAGCTTGCGGTAGGCTTTTTTGATTTCAGCCTGAGAAGCTGTCCGCGGAACCCCCAGAACCTCGTAGTAATCTCTCTTAGCCATTTCTACCCTCGCTCGTTTGCCCGAATGCTAATCCCGGCAGGGCAGGCAGCTGTTCCGCCGGTCCCGATCCCTGGCCGACAGAGCAGCTGCCACACTCCCGTCCGCTCAGCTTAGCACTTTTCTCCAGAGCTTTTTATTTTCTTAATGCTTCTTGTCGTCGTCAACTACTTCGGCGTCTATGACTTCATCGTCACCTTTGCCGTTGCCACCACTACTGGTTGTGCTACCACCAGCCTGTCCAGCATTTGCCTGACCAGAAGCCTGCTGACCGCCAGCCTGACGATAAAGTATCTCGCTTATCCGGTGTGAAGAACGGGACAGAGCATCCATAGCACCGCGTATTTCTTCTAGGTTGTCGCTTTCCATGGCTTTTTTGGTATTAGCAATTTCCTGCTCGATTCGAGTTACTTCATCAGCTGGAATCTTGTCGCGGTTCTCGCGCAGCAGCTTTTCTATGCTGTAAATCAACTGGTCTGCCTGGTTGCGAGCCTCAATGACCTCGCGGCGTCTGCGGTCTTCAGCAGCATGAGCTTCAGCTTCTTTGACCATGCGTTCAATTTCTTTCTCATCCAGACCACTGTGGCCGGTGATGGTAATAGCCTGTTGCTTGCCAGTAGCCAGATCCTTGGCCGAGACGTGTAGAATACCGTTGGCATCTATATCAAAAGTGACCTCAATTTTCGGTACGCCGCGCGGTGCAGGTGGAATCCCATCAAGATGGAAACGACCAAGGCTCTTGTTGTAAGCAGCCATCTCGCGTTCACCTTGTAGCACGTGGATTTCAACTGAGGTCTGGTTGTCGGCTGCAGTAGTGAAGATTTCGCTTTTGCGCGTCGGTATGGTAGTGTTGCGCGGAATCATCTTGGTGAAAACACCGCCGAGAGTTTCAATACCCAGGCTCAGCGGGGTAACATCGAGCAGGAGCACGTCCTTAACCTCACCGGCTAGGACTGCACCCTGTATGGCTGCGCCCACGGCTACCACTTCGTCTGGGTTAACACCCTTGTGCGGCTCTTTGCCGAAGAAGTCGCGCACCAGCTTCTGAATCATGGGCATTCTGGTCTGACCGCCAACCAATATGACCTCATCAATATCTTCCGGTTTGAGGCCAGCATCTTCCAGAGCCTGCTTCACAGGCGGGATGGAGCGCTTGACGATGTCTTCCGCCAGCTGTTCCAGCTTGGCCCTGGTGAGCTTCATCAACAGGTGCTTGGGACCAGTGGCGTCAGCAGTAATAAACGGCAGGTTGATTTCTGTTTCCATCATGGTAGAAAGCTCAATTTTGGCCTTTTCTGCTGCTTCTTTGAGCCGCTGGAGGGCCATCTTGTCCTGGGTCAGGTCAATGCCTGTTTCTTTCTTGAACTCGCTCACTATCCAGTCCTGGATGCGCTGGTCAATGTCGTCGCCACCCAGATGAGTATCACCGTTGGTGGCCTTAACTTCTACCACGCCTTCTCCGACTTCCAGGATGGAGATATCAAAGGTGCCGCCGCCAAAGTCGTAGACAGCAATGATTTCATCCTTTTTCTTGTCCATACCGTAAGCCAGAGCTGCAGCAGTCGGCTCGTTAATGATACGGACAACTTCAAGTCCAGCTATCGTGCCAGCATCCTTGGTAGCCTTTCTCTGAGCGTCGTTGAAATAGGCTGGCACGGTTATGACCGCTTTTTCTACCTTCTCGCCTAGGTAGTCTTCAGCAGCCTTTTTGAGCTTCTGCAGGATAAAAGCAGAAATCTGCGGTGGAGAATACTCCTTCCCCTGAGCCACCACCCTGACATCACCGTTTGGAGCTTCAACTACCTTGTAGGGGACCTGTTTGATCTCGTTCAACACCTCATTGTAGCGGCGCCCCATAAACCGCTTGATGGAGTAGATGGTATTCTCCGGGTTGGTTACACGTTGACGCTTGGCCACCTGTCCGACAAGTATTTCACCTTTGTTGGTGAAACCGACCACAGAAGGTGTGGTGCGGCCTCCCTCTTCATTAGGGATGACCGTAACCTTATCGCCTTCCATGACCGCAACAACGGAGTTGGTTGTGCCGAGGTCAATTCCTATTATTTTACCCATTTCTATCCTCCTGTTTCTATTTTGTTAGTTTTTAGCTTAATATTAATATAAAAGTTGAGTATAATTTTGTCAAGTTTTTTTATATTTTTATTTTATTTAAATTCAATAATTTACAAACTTTGTTGATTTTTCCAGACGCAAGGAATTTATTTTAGCGATTTA
>JACIYK010000157.1 GCA_014359965.1 Candidatus Aminicenantota bacterium | reverse complement strand
TAACCGGACTATCTTTTTCCTTTCTGATTATCAGGGAAAAACCGATTTGTTCCGGCTAGATTTAGAGGAAAATAAAATTTATCAGGTGACCAATCTTTTTACTGGTATTGGCGGGATTACCCAGTTGAGCCCAGCTATTTCTTATTCTCAGGTGAGAAAAAACCTGGTTTTTTCAGTCTATGAGGGTGGACATTATTCAGTTTATGTTATAAACGAGAATAGCAAACTGGCTGGGCAGGTCACCTTGGCTCAACTTGGAGAACGTCCAGTAGGACTTTTGCCTCCCCGCACTCAACCGGAGGGAGCTTTGCTTGGTCTACTGCGTAACCCTCTGTATGGCCTGCCGAAAGAAACTGATTTTCCAGTTACCAATTACCAGCCGAGACTTTCTTTGGACATGATTACCCAGCCCACCGTGGCAGTGGGGGTAGACCGTTATGGCACCTATGCCGGTGGCGGCATCGCCGCTCTGTGGAGCGATATGCTCGGATATCATACCATCGTGACCATGGCTCAGACGAATACGCAGTTGTTAGATAGTTATGCTCTTGTTGGCTACCAAAACTCCCGAAACCGGATTAACTGGGGTGCAGTGGTCCAGAGAGTTCCTTATATTTATGGCTCTTACGGAGCTTATTATGATGAAATAGGGGGTTATCCGGTTTATGTGGAAGAAGAATATCTTAACCGACAGATAAATTATCAGCTCAGTACATTCGCCTTTTATCCATTCAATACTTTCCAGCGCTTGGAATTTAATGCTGGTTTTAACCTGGTTGACTTTAACAACCGCCTGTATCGGTATATTTATGATCCCTATTATTTTGAGCTTCTTGACTATTACGAAATCAACATGCCCGCACCTCCCAGCCTGAAATTTGGCTATGTGTCAGCCGCCCTGGTGTATGATTCTTCAATTTTTGGGGCCTGTGCTCCCATAATTGGTCAGAGTTACCTGCTTCAGCTTCAACCCACTTTTGGTGATTTGAGTTTTATTACTTTCCTGGCTGATTACAGACGTTATATTATGCCTGTTAAACCGTTTACTTTGGCCTTCCGCATCCTTCATTATGGTCGTTATGGTGGTGGCTCTGACGACAGCCGTTTATGGCCTCTGTTCCTGGGCTACGAGACTCTTGTCCGGGGTTATGATTACGGAAGTTTTGAATACGCCGAATTTGATACTAACAATCCTGATGCTTTTGATTTTAATCGATTGCTGGGCAGCCGGATGTTGGTGGGGAACATAGAACTGAGGTTTCCTGTTTTCAAGGTTCTTGGTCTCGGCCGAGGCTTTTATGGAGTCTGGCCGCTAGAATTTCTTGCTTTTTACGACATTGGAGCGGCCTGGTATTCTGGTGAAAAACCAACCTGGTTTGGTGGTAGCAAGAAGCCGGTTTCCAGTGCCGGAATCGGGCTCAGGACCAACCTATTTGGAGCTATAGTTCTTGGCTTTGACTATGTTTACCCCTTTGACCGGCCGATTAAAGGCTGGCACTGGCAGTTTACCATCGCCCCTGGCTTTTAAGCGGTTTTTTACTTGATTTCTTTTATGTAGATATCTTTGAAATAAACAGGTGAAATACTGTCATGATTTTGCAGCCCAATGTACCCCTCACGGGCAAAGTCTTTAACCTTGCCCCGAGGTTCAGCCTTCCAGTCGATAATTTTTTCTCCGTTTAATTCAACGGTGAGGTGGTCTCCGATGAAACTGATTTTGAAATGATTCCATTCGCCGGTTGGTCTGGCGGCATCTTTTGCTGGAGCCTGAGCATCATAAACAGCACCGGTCTTGTGGATGCCTTCACCGGCATCGTAAATCTGAATTTCAAATGAATGGTAAATGTAGTCATCGCTAGTTGGAACATCCGGAACTCTCAGAAAAACACCTGAATTGGTGTTTTTCTGCGAACACTTGAAATCCAGTTCCAGAATAAAATCCCTGAATTTCTTACGGCTATACCAGAGAAGGCCCATACCGCCCTGGGATTTCAGTACGCCTGTTTTCGGGTCCAGCTCAAAATAGCCCGGTCCATAGTGGTTCCAGCCATGTTTTTCATAATATCCCCGATAGCGGGAAAGCAGCGGCTGGTAATCCTGGTAGTAAGTGATGTTCTTGATAAACTCCAGTCCCTTTTTTATTGTCGGTTCCGGTGTCAGCACTTCTTTTTCGTTTTCGTATTCTATGGTCAGGTAGCCAGCGTAATCCTGCAGGGTTAATTCAGCCAGGATATTTCTGATATTAGCTTTACCAGAGCCAAAAGCCACATCATCAGCGTTTTTTGTCCCGAAATCACTTCTATCCTTTAGGTGCACATCCACTATGCGCCCCTGAAGATAACGCAAGCATTCCACCGGGTTTAAATTTCCTCTCATCCAGTGGCCTGTATCAGCGCATACTCCAATTCTTGAATCAACAGCTGGCAGAAATTTCATGGCTGTAGCTGGATGGGCGTACTTGCTCGGTTCAGGATGATTGTGCACGGCAATTTTTATATTGTATTCCTTAACGAGTTTATCAAGAATTGGAAAATCTTCATCGGCCGGCTCTGTGACAATGGTTTCTAAGCCCAGCTGGCGGGCAAAATTGAAAACCTGGCGCATAGATTCTTCGGTGCGGCCCATATCCACCACTCCGTAAGCTACCACCCTTAACCCGAGCTGGTTGAGTTTGTCTTTTACCAGCTTCAGGTGCTCATCGCTCATCTGATGGTGAAAAACGACACTGGCCGGCAGATCTTTTGATAATCTCTGACCCGGGTAGGCCTGAACATAATCTATACCCAGAGCTTTAGTTTTTTCCAGGGCTTCAAAAAAGGTGTAGCGGCGGTATGTCCAGCACTGCATGGCCATAGGAAATTTTTTAATCCGCACCCCCTGGTAATCGGTTTCCCGAACGGCCTTTTTCACTTCTTCCGGAATGACTTTAGCAGCCTGATTCTGGCTGTAGAGGATTGAACCAGAAATTATTACTGCGGCCACCAGGAAAAGGGCCGAAAAAATTTTTCTGTTTAAAAGCATAAAAACCTCCTCTTTTATTCAAAGGTCTATCTAAAAAAATCTTTTATTTTTCGCTCCGACTATCTTCAGCTTTAATGCCTTAATGAGCCGGTTCTACTTTCTTATTTTTTCTTTGGGTTCCACTCTCCCCGAGCCACGGCCGGTATAAAGTTTTCCAGGCCGGGTGGCGGGAAGGGCAGGGTCTTATCTTTTTCTATGCTCATGTAGGCAGCCATCAGCAATTCGGTCACATTAACTCCATCGCTGAAGTTTTCCATCGGCCGCCGGCCATCCAGGAAAGATTCCACCATATGGCGGTTTTCGTTAGTATAGCCATATTCGTGTTCTTCGCTGGAAACAACGGGCATCAGCCCGACTTCAGCATTCTGTTTTTCCACCAGGTCCTCTCCCGCTTTGCCCTTAACTTTGCGGCTGAAGAATACTTTGAGTCCAGAATCCAGAGTGTTTACCTGCATGGAATATTCCGGCCCGAGCAATTCCATTGTCAGCCTCAAACCGGCTCCAACATAAGCCCAGGAAGTGGTGGTTTCCACGACCAGTATGTGCCCATCTTTGTCTTTATATTCAATGACCGAGCGAGCAAAATCTTCTGCCGGGCGGCTGGCATAATCCAGTTTTCCGCCACTGATTTTTTTCAAATGTTCTACGTATTCGGGGAGTTGCCATTTAAGGCAGGAAGCGTAAGCGGTAATCTTCACCGGAGTAAGTTCCTCACGGCTAGCGCCAGGCGGGGTTAACATGAAACGGGCTTCTTCCACCGAATGGCACATCATGTCGTTCAGCACGCCACCACCCTGCAGTTCGCCATCCCAGAACCAGGGCATGTGGGGCCCGCTGTGCTCCTCGGCTGCTCTGGCCAGATAAGGACGGCCGCAGAGTGAAGCACCGCGGGTCCAGATGATTTCTTTGCCCCTGACCACGGCGGGGGCAAAAACCTGGTTTTCAAGGTAACCATCAAGCAGGTTGGCTTTCTGCACTAACTGCAACATTTTTCTGGCTTCTTTAACGTTACGGCCCAGAGGTTTTTCACAGGTTACACCGATAAGTTCGCCTTTTCCCTTAATCACGGCTTCAGCTATTTCTTCCATGACAGCAATGCGGGTGTAATTTGGTGAACAAATCCAAATGGCATCAATATCTGGGTCAGCCACCATTTCAGTTATAGACTTAAACAGTTTTGGTTCTCCAACTCTCAGCTTTTTAGCCAGTCTGGCAGCTTCAGCTGCTCTTTTCTGGTCAGGGTCATATATGCCCAGGATGTCAGCGTGTCTTACACCTACCCAGGACCTGATGTGAAAGCGGGTTATGAACCCCGCTCCAACAAAACCGATGCCCAGTATTTTCTTTTTATTGTTCATGTTATGCTCCTTTCATATTTTTTAAAACATAAATCATTAAGTTTTTTCAAGTCTAATACTTAAGCTTGCTCGGGGCTGGAGGTTGGTTTACTTTCCCGGAAGAAAGCCAGAAAAACTAACAGACAGAGCAACGTCAGCACGGTTGGCACCAGAAAAGTGCCCCTCCAGTTAACCACACCGTCTTTGGTAAAAACATCCTGAATCCAGCCGCAAAAGAGGCTGCCGACAAAATTACCAAAGCCCAGGATGATTGTAGCAATAAGGCTCTGAGCTGAGTGTCTTATGTCTTTTGGGGCAATGTTATCAACATAAATGTAAGCGGCGGTGAAAAAGAAAACGTAACAGAAACCATGAAGGGCTAGGGAAGCGATGACCAGCCAGCTCGGTTTTCCGATGACAAAGATGATGTAACGAATGGGCCAGGCCAGAATACCAAGGGTCAGGGTGTTTCTCATACCGAACTTTTTAAGGGCCCAGCTCAGCATAAAAGCCATGACAAAGATTTCGGCAATCTGGGCTATGGTCATAACCAGGGAAACAGATTTCTGGCTGACACCGACCTGCTGGGTCAAAAATGGAGAAGTAAGAACATAGTAGAATTGAAGCTCAGTGGCTACCACAAAGGAGATGATAGCGAAGACCAGGAAATTTTTGTCTTTGAGCATTTTGATGGCTTCCAGAAAGGCCCAGGGCTTGGCTGCGTCCTTTTTAGGTGGAGTATGCGGAAGGCTAAAGGAATAAAGCCCCATGATTAAAGAGAAAATTCCAGCCAACAGTAGAGTATCGCCTTTAAGGGCAATGCCTTCGGGCGATTTAGCCAGCCAGCGCCAGCCGGCCAGAATCCAGCCCGCAGCAATCCAGCCGATAGTTCCCCAGACTCTGATGGTGCCAAATTCTTGCTCAGAACTTTTAAGGTTAACAAAGGCAATGGAATTGGTGAGAGCTAAGGTGGGAGCGTATACCAAACAGTAAAGCAACATCAGCCACATCATCTGCTGGAAAGAGGTAACATTGGCGGTGATGATTAAGAGTATGCCACCCAAAATCTGCAGGACGCCTATCACTTTTTCGCTGGCAAAATAGCGATCAGCCAGTTGTCCCCCGAGGAAAGGGCTGATGATGGTGGCCAAAGGAAGCAAACTAAAAATTATTCCCAGCTGGCTCCCGGTAAAGCCCAGATTGTTCTGCAAATAAGCAGAAAGCACAGGTGCCCAGGAGCCCCAGATAGCGTATTCCAGGAACATCATGGCACCTAACCTGGCTTTGGTACTCATCCGCTCACTCCTTTCATAAAAAATATCTAATTTTAAAAGCAGAATATTTTTTTATTTATTTTTTGTCAACTGACTATTCAATAACCGCAGGAAAAATTTTATTTGCCAGACAAATTTATTTATGTTAATAAATAGGAAGCAAACAGGAGGAAAAACTTTGAATCAGAGGGAAAAAAGGAAAGAAAAAAGATTGAAAGAAGAGAACAGAGTGGCCATGAAACTTATTTCAGAAAGAAAAAATAAAGATGAAATTTACTATGCCTTTTCAGAAGACATCTCCCCCGGTGGGATAAAGGTCATAACTAATACGCCTT
>JACIYK010000156.1 GCA_014359965.1 Candidatus Aminicenantota bacterium | reverse complement strand
TTATCTGGCATAAAAATAAAGGCTGCTACAATCTTAACCTTGGTCGCACTGAAGAAAAAAATGGGGGGCTTCTAAACTATAAGAGGCTCTGGGGTGGAAAGGAGCAACTTTTAAAATACTACCGTTATGATATGGCCAGGAATTCTTTCATCGTGAAAAACCAGGCCTTGGCCAATTTTCCAGTTTTATCAAGCCGTTATTTCCCTAACTTTTTGCTTAAAATTATGGGTAATATGTTATACAAACATTTTAGTTAAAAATTTCAACATGGAAAAACCAGCCATTCTAAGCCGAAATCAGCTTTCCTCCTGGGATCGATTTGTTCACTCGCATGACCTCGGCTGGATCGGTCATCTTTCTTCGTGGGAAGAAGTTCTGGCTAGAACAACCAGGATAAAAGCCTGTTACTATCTGGCCATTGTTGATGAAGATACTAGTGAGATTAAAGCTGGTCTACCCATTTATAAAACCGAATCATTAACTCTAAACAAAAAACTAATCGCGGCGCCCTTAACTACCATTTATGACCCTCTTGTTTCTAATCAAGCACAGTTAAATTTGCTCTTGAAAATGGGGCAAAAATTAGCTCTTTCTTCAGGCTGTTCGGAACTACGGATTAAAGTTCTTCATACGGCCAATTTATTAAATGACCCTACCTTAATTAAAGACAATACATTCCGCTACCATTATTTAGACTTGCGCCAGGACCTTGATGTTCTATGGAAAAGGGCTCACCGCTCCTGCATTCGCCAGCAGGTAAATAAAGCTCAAAAGAACGGCGTTCAGATCAGGCTGGCCAGTAATAAAGAAGAACTAAATATTTTCTACAGGTTGTACGCTTTAACCCGAAAACGTCATGGGCTACCTGCTATTCCCTATGTCTATTTCGAGACCATCTGGGATATCTATCAGCCCTTAGGTTATGCTTACTTGGTGCTGGCTCAATACCACAACGCTACCATAACAGCTTTAATGGCCTTCAGGTTTAAGAACCGTTTTTCTGCTGAAGCTATTGGCTGGGATGAAAGATATCGCTGGCTAACACCGTCAGCCATTACTTTCTGGGAAGCTATCAAACTGGCCAATCAACTCGACTGCCAATCATTTGATTTTGGACGCACCTCAATCTATAATCAGAGTCTCATCACTTTTAAACGGCATTGGGGGACAGAAGAAATGGACATGCCTCAGTTTTCTTGGAGCAGCTCAAAAAAAGCCTCGCCTGATCGCCCTCCTGAAAAAAAGTTTCTGGAAAAGCCAACACCTGCTTCTATCTTTTTAAAATACAGCCCTGATTTTATCTTTCATGAAACCAGTAAATTTTATTATAAATATTTTTCTAAATGAGGATGTGGCTCCGGATAGCTACTGTATTCAGTCAATGTCACCTTGAAAGAGGCCGCACTACTCTGATAATATAAGAAAAAAAATACTAAATGAACATTTATTATTATTACCATCTTAAGCCGCTCATTCCCCGTAAACTACAAATTTACCTGAGAAGGAAAATTGCCCAGTCCAAAAAGAGAAGATTCGCCGATTCCTGGCCCATACATCCTGAAGCCGGAGATTTGCCCGAAGGCTGGAAAGGATGGCCAAGCGGCCAAAAATTTCATGTTTATCTCTCAAGATGATAATTCAATAAAAAGCTTTAATGCCTTCCCTACGCTGACAGGGATCTGATCCGTTCTTAATTATATCAAGTTATCCGGCGTTATTTCTGTTTATTCCTGTTAACGAATAAGAAATAAAACTTTTATTTTTTTAACATGAAGATAAAATAAGTTAAGGCTTTAAACATCGTGGCCTGACCCCAGTGAATCATATGAGCTTTAGCTTTGATTAACGGATATAACCGGTAATAAAAATACCCATCCTTATCTTGCATATTTCTAATTGTCCAAAGGGCAACTTTCAAAGCAAGACTGATAGCCTCTTCATCATAATCTGCAAAATAAGTTAAGGTATCAATTGCCTGGGCAGCACACTGAATATCTATGGGATAAAGGCTATTATGGTAATATTTTGGCTTTCCGTCTTCTGTAAAAAAAGAATTTTTATAATAAACATATCCCTTACCTAAGGCTTTCTCATAGGTCTTATCCCCTGTATTCTCAATATAGCCTTTTAGCCCATCAAGAATATATCCGGTGTGGAAGTTGTCAATCCAATGAAATTTCTTATCTTCTCCATAATACCATGACCCGTCTGGCCTTTGCCTTTCACATGTAAATATTACAGCTTCTCTGGCTACTTCTATTAAGTCCTTATTTCCTGTATTTTTAAAAGTTCTCGCCAGCATAAAAGCGGCTTCCATACTTTGATTGTGAATTGTACAATCTTTCTTATCAGAGGCAGTATAATTTATACAAAAACCTTTTTCCGTTATTGTTCTGGGAACTTTAATAATCCAGTTACAAACGCTTTCAGCAATTTTCAGATAATTTTTATCACCAATTACCTCATAGGCATCCAGAAATGCCTGGCCAATCAAGCTGGTCCAGATGGTAATCGGTTCATATTTTTTCTGTCGCCCGCCCCGGGATGAAAAATCAAACATCTTACCCCAGGCATATTCTTCACTATATGGAGATTTATGGCTTATAAGCCAATTCAAGCAGTTAATTGCTTTCTCTCTAAATTTTAAATCCCCTGTTAATTGAAATAATTTTAGATAACCTCTGGCAAAAAAGCCCCTTCCTATACAAGAATCTAATGGCTTTACACCGAGCCAGGGTCTTAAATTTACCGGGCTTTTCCAGATGACCTGCATAAGAACTCTTTCTAAAAAAAGTTTTTTGAAAGTGAGCGGTCTCAAAAATGAAGTTAAGCCATCTCCCGGGTCGTAGCCCTTATAATCATGATTTTCTACCCAATTTATAAGTTTAGAAATGCTTTGTTCCAAAAGCGAAATATGGGGATTCATTTTTATAATTTATCCTTATTTCTTTTTTAGGCCAATTATATTCGAGATTATTAACTTGAGTCTTGCCATTTGCTCTTTTCTATAAAATTTAATCAGTTCCTTACTAACAGGCCGTTCTCTAATCGTTAAAAAACCCCATATATAGCCCAGCCATAGTGCCAACCCGCCGATTAAAACTGGCTTTTTAGCCATCTGGAACATTGCCCTTAATATTTGCCACAGAGGATGATAACCCAAATAATAATTTTTCTTACCATAATGAAAAATGCTGGATAAGATACCCCTATCTACTGTGCCAATCTTTCTATGATGAAAACATACTCTTTCAGTAAAAGTCCTGGTTTTCCAGCCCATCATTCTGGCTGTTGTAACCGCTACCCAATCAATTCCTCCTTCTTTAATCGGCTTGTAACCCCCAATAGCTTCAAAGCATTCTCTCCTGAACAACTGGCAGGCTCCTGAGACATGCTCAATACTGGTAAATCTATAATCATAGTGCTTGCCATCCTCAACAAATGGAGTCCCGGCGACTCCGAGTCTGGGGTCTTGAACAAACTTGTCAAGTAAAAATTCAAAATAGTCGGCACTAAAAGTAATATCAGCATCAAGATTTCCGATTATATCAAAATTAATAGATCTCAATCGGTCATAAGCTTTCATAAAACCTTTAGCTTTAGAAGAAAATCCATGATCAGAATGCGGAGGCTCAGATATCAATTCTATCCATCGGTTGTTACAAGCGTATCTTTTTATAATTTCTTCAGTCTCATCCGTTGAGCCATCGTTTACAATGATCCACTTTTGTGGCCGGGTGGTTTGACTGATTACCGATTTCATAGTCATCTCAATAAAATCAGCTTCATTCCAGGCTACTGTAATTAGGACATACTTCATTTTCTTATTCTTATTTTGGATAAAATTGTTCACACCTTGCTGGTTAACTTATCTACTATTTCTAGATAAACCTTCTTATTAACACTCCATTTATAGTTTTCTACAAATTTCAGGGCATTCTCAGCAAGCCGTCTTCTTAGATCTTTATTTTCTATAAGCTCTATTATTGCCTTTTGCAAATCTTCAACATCGCCTGGCTTAAAGAACTTTACCACTGAATCATTAAAATAATATCTATCAATTTTTGTTGCAGAGACAATAACCGGAACCCCCACAGCCATAAATTCCAGAATTTTTGTGCTGAAAGCTTCGCCGGCGAACTCATTATCCCGTTTGGGAACAATCCCTACATCTGCCTCAACCAGTACGTTAGAAATTTCTTTTATAGGAATTAATTCCTTTATCAGGATATTCTTTTCTGCGTTTAGTTCTTTAATTAAAGTCAAAAGATTATTTTTTTCATTACCATCACCATAGATATGGAATTCTGCTCGAGGAAATAATTTAATAACTTCAGAAAAGGCCTTAACGGCGATATCTAATCCTTGATGGTAAGAAATAGTTCCGGGATAAATCATGATAAACTTATCATCCTGCCTTTTCTTTTGTCTTGGATGAAACAGGCCATCATCAGGGTAGTTCATAATAACCGTACACTTTTCTCTTCTAACTGCACGAGAAACAAGCTTTTCATGCCAGAGATGATTTGGTACTATCACATGATCAGCAAATTTACACGATATTCTCTCCAAGAAAAGAAGCGTCTTATAACCCAGGCTCTTTTTGCTCTTATTAAATTTGCTCAGGTATAACTCTGGAACCAGATCATGGATATCCAGAATTACCTTGGCTCCCTTATACTTTGCGTAAACTGCAGAAAACACTTCAAAATCTGGTATGGAATGGACATGCAGGAGATCAAATCTTTTTTTTCTTTGCGCTTTGGTCACATTGTACAAAGACCTAAGCAGAAATAAAGTTAATCTTATCAGATAATTAAGACCACTTTTTTCTTTATACTGTCTGGTCTGTAATCTATGCACTTTAACATTGTTTAAGGTTTCCTCTTCAGGAAGATTATTTAACCTTAACGAAAAGATTTCAACTTCATTCCCAAGTTCAGAAAGTGTTTTGGCATATCGCATAACTCTATTATCAAATTCATAAAACGAATAAACGGGCATCCCAATGTGAAGTCTTCGCCTAAGTCCGGTCTTCCTTGCATAATTCTCTTTCCAAAACCGCGCTAAATCCTTGGGCAGGGCATTCCAATACTGACCTGCATATTTTTCTTTTACATAAGTCAGGAATTCGCTGTAAAGCTCGGCGGGATATTTATCAGAATGGTTCGATCCATCAAAATCCATATAATCAGGATGGGCAATAAGAAGCGCCATGCCTCCCTTTGATACTATCCAATCTAACTTTCTTTTCCATAAATCTATCTTTCTTTCGCCCATTATGAGAAAGACCAGATGGTCCTGAGGAAGAGTATATGGAAGCTCGACATAACCCTTTTTGAGTTCTTCGCTATAAACCCATACAGGAAAAATTGTCCCGATTTCATCAGGCTGAGGCTCGAAAGGATCGGTATCAAATGTAGAGGCATCATATTCAATATCAAGGTTGTGAAGCATTTTTAGGTCATGAAACATGCTGGGAGACCTGAACCCGACACTTCCCCACTTCTTTAAATACTCATTTATTTCCCGGGCCTGCTTTTTGAAAGATGGTTCCGATTTGAAAGGATTCCCCTTATGAGTCAACCCATGAACGCCTATCTCAAATCCTCGCTTTATTAATTCTCTTCTAAATTCTTCCGAAACCTTATAATCTTTGGCCACCAGATTGAAACTCGATCGAAAACCAAGTGCCTCTTCTATCTCCATTAGCCTATGGCACTTTTTTAGCCCTTTTGCTGTCTCTACATCGTGAGTTAGGACAAGAGCAAATCTTTTTCCACCGGGCCACCCCTGCCAGCCCTCTGGCGGTTCTGCCGAATCAGGGTCTATTGGCCATCGGGACGCTCCCCTCTTAATAATCCGCTTTACAAGCATTCTCCTCAGCCTGAATCTAATTTCCCGCGGAATAATCGGTTTTACTAAATAATAAACGAAATTAATGGTGCCCTTCACTTCGCTTTATCTTTCTAACAAATATATTTCATTAATTGTTTATTTTATAAAATTTTCGGCAATACTCAAAGAATTTATCCAGTCCCTCCCGCGTCGAAATTATCTGTCGCCACCCCAATTTCTCTTTTA
>JACIYK010000155.1 GCA_014359965.1 Candidatus Aminicenantota bacterium | reverse complement strand
TAACCTCTATTATTTTGCAACCCAGGGAAGAAAAGGTTTTCCGCGAAACCTGGGATCTGCGCTCCAACACTGGTCTGCCGGTTCCTCCGGGCAGCTACCGGGTCAGAGCCTGTCTGGTTACCAAACCAGGTGCCAGCTACTCATTTGAAATGAACCTCTGAGGCCACAGCCTGAAACAGGGTAGGCAGGCATATCGTTGAGCTATCTCAAAAATTTCATCAATAAAGTCCATAAACATCCATCTCCTTCTATGCCCCCAGGTCTAACTTAATGTCTTAGGGCCTTTAGAACTGGCCATAAATTCACAAAACTATTTCCAGAAAGATTTCTTATTCCATTTGATAAAAAAGGAGAAAAATTTAGAATAGAAAAGGCAAATTATAAATAGGAAAAATTTAATTAGAGGAAACTAAAATGAAGACAACTAAACCAGCAGAAAGACTCTCCCGAGTAAAATCTTCTCATTTAATTGTCTTAATTTTTCTTCTGGCTGTCATACTGGCTCTGGTCAGCACCGATAGCTTTTCCCAGACACCAGAAGAAGAGCGGTACGTCCCAGAAACTGACCCGCTGGTTCTGAAAAAGCTGGAAGCCTGGCAGGACCTGAAGTTTGGTTTGCTCATGCACTGGGGACCTTATAGTCAGTGGGGCATTGTGGAATCCTGGTCCATCTGTCCGGAAGATGAAGGCTGGTGCCGCCGCAGCCTGGAAGATTATTACGAATACGTCAAAAAGTATGAAAACCTGAAGAAAACCTTCAACCCCATTAAATTCGACCCGGCAGTCTGGGCCAAAGCGGCCAAGGAAGCCGGCATGCGCTACGTAATCTTCACCACCAAACATCATGACGGCTTCTGTATGTTTGACACCAAATACACTGATTACAAAATCACGGACCCGGAATGTCCTTTCAGCGCCAACCCCAGGGCCAACGTAACCAGAGAAATTTTTGAGGCTTTCCGAAAAGAAGGTTTCTGGGTGGGCGCCTATTTTTCCAAGCCAGACTGGCATTCCCCCTATTACTGGTGGCCCAACTTTCCGCCCCGCGACCGCAACGTGAATTACGACCCCGAAGCCTATCCCGAGCGCTGGGAAAAATTTGTGGAATACACCCACAACCAGATTCTGGAACTGATGACCGATTACGGCCGGGTTGATATCCTGTGGCTGGATGGTGGCTGGGTTTCCAAAAAATCAAAAGAAGAACTCCAAAAATACTACGAGCATCGGCTGCGAGAAAGCAAATCTGGATACTTGAAAAGCCAGGTCATAAGCCAGGACATCAAGATGGATGAGCTGGTAGCCAAGTGCCGGGAGAAGCAACCTGGCCTGATTGTCGTGGACCGGGCCGTGCCGGGCAAAAACCAGAATTACCTGACGCCAGAAAATGTGGTCCCCGACCAGGCTCTTCCCTACCCCTGGGAATCATGTATCATTTCCGGCGGCGGCTGGTCTTTCACCCCTAACGCTAAATACATGAGTGGCCGTCAGGCCATTCATCTCCTGGTGGATATCGTGGCCAAAGGGGGAAACCTTTTGCTCAACATCGCTCCTGGTCCTGATGGAACCTGGCAGCAGGGCGCTTTTGACCTGCTCAAAGAGTACGCAGCCTGGATGAAAATTAACAGCCAGGCCATTTATGCTACTCGCCCACTTCCCCCTTACAAAGAAGGGAAAATCTGTTTCACGCAGGCCAAAGACCGTACCGTCTATCTCATCTACCTGGCAGAAGAGGGAGAACGCCTGCCGGCAAAATTGAACATAAAATCGTTAAAACTTAAACCCGGAGCGAGTATCTCTATGCTGGGCACTAAACAGAAATTGAGGTGGACTTTTTGCTCACCAGGCTTTGAAATTTTAATTCCTGAAAGCCTCCGCCAGCATCCACCCTGCCAGTACGCCTGGGTCTTCAGGATTACCGGCGCAGGGCTTTGATTTGACAAAACGCTTTTGGGTATTTATCTTTAAATCAGGGAAAAGAAGGGGCCTGACGGTTTCGTCAACTGGCAGCCTGCTTCTTTCCTATTCCTTTGCCCCTTCTTCTTCCTGGAAAGGAGGTTATAAAATGGGAAGGGGTAAATTAGGGATTTATCTGTTACCTATTATCATTACTCTGTTTCTATCCACCAGTGTCTCGCACGCTGGCATTTTTATCTTTGGAGAATCTGCTGTCAAAATTCCAGCCGGTTCGGCCGTAGAAATTAAGGGGAATACCATTGTCTTCCCGCTGGAAGAAGGAAAAATGGAAATCATTCCGGCTTCAGACACTCTCAACATCAGGGCCCTCGACAAGTCAGGCAAATTAATTTACACCGGGACCCAGGCCCGGATTTTTTCCCTGTGCCAGCCGGAAAAATTTCAGAAATTAACTGTAACAGACGCCGATTACCGCTTCATAAGATTCTCCGGCGGTAAGCCTGAGCCTGACCCGGCCGGTAAATCCGTGGTCATCCCCAAAGGAACCCAGATAGAAAAAGTAGAAGAACATCTTTACCGTTTCCATCTGCCGGATGGAGAAATAGTCTCTTTTAAGTGCAATGTGACCAGCGAAGGCCATATCGGCGACTGCACCCGCTACACCAAAGATTGGAAAATAATGTATACCCGCACTAAAGTTAAATTCTGCCGGATGATGTCTCTGGAAGAGCTGAAGAATCTTTCAGGCAAAACAGCCGAAGACCTCTGGGTCCAGTTTATCCCGCAGGAAAACAAATGAGACTTTAACCACCAGGTTAGCCAAACAAATAATTTTCCGAACCCCGAACCTTTGTTACCAGCTATTATCAGAAAAAATATTAAAAAAATTCTTGGTCCTTCCGACTTTTAAATGGGTAAACTCAGGGAATCATCATTTTCAATGAGCGAATAGAGGACTCAACGATGTGGGGGTAATCAGAGAGTAAAGTAAGCTGTTAGGTTTATTTTAGAAACCCGGATGACCTGAAACTGAGCTATAAATATTTTCTGTCCTAATGTTTTTCGCGAAAAAGCCGCGATAGGCCGGCTGACTCTCCATCTCCCATAATTTAGCCCCCAGAGCCAGAAGAAGCATGGTGCCAAAATACTGGGGCTCAGGCGTTGGTGAGACAAAAAGAAAAACCACTCCGATAAAAAGCATGCCAGTGAATGGTTTCAACCGGCTGGCCAGAAATAGAGACACTAGAAAAATTAAGACAGCAACCCAAGGATAAAGTTCGGGTCTTTTTACAAGATAAAAAACAGCACTGAGAATATTGGGATAAAAAGTAGTGACCTGATTCCGCTCTCCCAGGTTCAGGTTAAAAATAATTGTGCTCTTAATGATGTTCCAGGGGCCAAAGGGCAACATAAATACTAAAGCTACCACGGCAGAAATGAGTATTTCTTGAAAGGTTTTGAACATCCTGGTCCGGTCTCGTAAATCAAGGCGTGAAAGATAATAAACAGCGGCCAGAGGAAGAAAGAAAAATTTGGTCAGTGAGCCAAGACCAATAAAAGCGGCGGTCAAGAATCGTTTGAAATCTGAAGGTTGATTGGCCTGGCGGTAAATCAGAAAAAGAAAAATGGCTACTGACAGCATGGTCATAGCCGGGTTAGTATGAATTTCAGAAAAAGTCAGTAGCGGAAGAAAGGCCAGGAGATAAATCTTTTTGACTTTTTTGAAGGTCAACAAAAGTATTACTCCGGCCAGAAGCTGAATCATTACCAGCAGTACGGTCAACGTCTTGACGTTCCAGGTTTTAACCAGGCGGTAAAAAAGCCAGTAGGGATAAAGTTCAAGCGGAGGATAATTAAAATTATGATAAACTACCTGGCCGTTTTCATCCCGATGGTAAATCCGACCGCTGGTGTATGGATTACGTCCCTCATTTAGGTCCTGAAAAACTGACCTGTAGGTCTCTATTATCTCTGGCTCTGATTTTATGGTTTTAAGCTGATAGACACAGAGGGCTAGGCCAGCCATTAATACCAGAATCAAGACTGCGGTCCTGCCCAACCAGCGCGGCTCGTAAGAATAGACCAGCCAGACCAGAAAAATTTCTACCGCTAACTTCAGCACCAGGTCATAGCGATGTCCATGAGGAATATTCCGGCTAAAAAGGAGGAAGATAGAGAAAGCCAGGCAGAGCAACAAAAAGGCTGGGATAATCTGGTGAGTAAATCTATGCTCAAGGTTAGGTTTTTCAGTCAGCATGGTTTACCTCTTTATCTAACTTTTAGTTTAACCTGCACCCTATCCCATAAGCCTCTTTTTGCTTTTATAAACTTAAACTCTTCCTTCATAATTCCCGTTCCATTATCCTGAGGAATTACCTGAATATTTTCCCCTTTTTAGGAAGAGAATCATTAAGTCCGGGGATTTTTTCTGGAGCCGCCTCTTCCTGATTATATTATTCTATCCAAGGTATTTATCATTCTTTTTTATTTTATTCCTGTCATTTGTGTTTTTCGCCTGGCTACTTGCTGTTGAGTGGTTTCTGATATTTTTTTGTGCCAAGTGGTTGCCACTCACCGTATGATTCTTCAGCCACCCGACACCTACCTTCTGATTTCCAGGTGAAGCCATAATTATAACCGAACCACAGATACTTATCCCCACCACCATTTTCTGTAGTGATGATATAACGGGCCGCCACGTTGCCAATACCCAGCGCTCGACCGCCCGGGCTGTCCACATCTCCTTTGTTGGCATCAAAAGGAATCCAGCCATACGGTGGAAGATAAATTTCGTTCCAGCGGTGGAAGACCTCATCATAGCTGGCATCATCACCGCGCAGACTGACTGCACCTACGTAGCGGGCTGGCACGCCCAGTGCTCGGCACAAAGCAATCATAGAATAGGTATACTCCGAGCAGGAAGCTGTTCCACGCCGCAGGACTGTTGGTGCCGGGTTCCAGCCCCCTACTGGCTTGAGGTTGTAGCTGAGGTGGTTGATTAAATATTCATAAACTTTCCGTGCTATCCAGTAGGGATTTTTCTCCGTGCCGGCAATTTTTCTGGCCAGGTCCTGAATGAAAGGGTCATTGATACAATATTTATCGCCATCAACCAGATATTTCTTTTTGATATCTTCTGGAATCTGGTCCAAGCCACCCACTTTATCCGGATAAATAAAATATTCTACCGCATAGATTTTGGCTTTGACTGACCAGCCCGGCTGCACCACAGATGGCGCTTTTAAATTCTTATAATTGAAATGAGCTATTTTCTGGCCCCAAATATCAGCGATTATGGTAGCTGGTTTCTGCAGAAACTCCACCTCACTCAGAAGCTTCTGGTTATCTCGGTCTTCAGGTAGTGGCAGATAGATATCCAGGGCTGTTACCACACCGGGACCGTAGTTGCGAAACTCTTTGATAAAGCGAAGTTCAAGTTCTTTCTCATCCCAAAGTGTCATGATTTCATCATCAAATACTTTAACTTGATAAATTTCGTCGTTCTCATAGTCCACATTCCATAAGAATTTACCGTCAAAAGCCAGTCCCGAAGGGAATGGTCCGTAGGAACGTAACGAAGACAGACACCAGCCAGTGGCCGGGTCAACCAGGAAAATCCGGTCCATGGCCCGGTCAGTTATCCACAGGTACTTGCCGTCAAATTCCAGGCCAGCTGGCTCATTCCCAGGCGCCGGAAATTGCTGAATCATCATGCCATCAACCGGAGAGCAACGAATTATTGTACGGTTTTTCACATCAGTGAGCCAAAGGTCTTTTCCATCCCAGGCCATATCACGCGGGCCGTCGCTGTTCGATTCCAAGGCTTTGAGCACTTCTCCTGTTTCCGGGTCCAGGCAGTAAACCAACTTTTCAGCTGAGTCTACATGCCAGAGGTGCTGGCCGTCCCAGGCCAGACCTTCGGGATGAAACCCTGGTGTTTCCAGCGTTTTAATTACTTTGCCTGTGGCCGGGTCCAGCTTAAAAATTTTATCCAGCCGGCCGTCCGCCAGCCAAAGGTATTTGCCATCATAAGCCAGGCCTGTTGGGCAGGGCCCCGGCGTTTTAATGGTTTTAACCACCTCACCCACTCTGGCCTGAGCCAGAACAGCCAGGACGGCTAAAGAGACAAAAATTAATAAAATTTTTTTCATTCCTTCCCTCCTCTTTTCTAGTCTCTTG
>JACIYK010000154.1 GCA_014359965.1 Candidatus Aminicenantota bacterium | reverse complement strand
CATGGTCAGGACATCAAGAATGTACTTGGTGCCGATAATACCGGTGGTCAGGTGGGAATCGTGTTTATAGACCAGGTCGTTAAAAAGGTTGCTCCACACTCCACCGCGGGCCTTGTCCGGCACCAAGCCGATGAAGAGCGGCAGGGTGTTGGCTGTCTGACTGCCGCCGGCATAATTTCTGGTTGCCTGGTCTAAAAATTCGCGGTTAAAAGCCTTTTTAATCTGGGCTGCTAACTTAAGGTAAGCTTCAGCTTCTGGCTTCTTTCCCAGAATTCTGGCTGCTTCAGCCAATATTTTTACATCATAATAATAATAAAAAGATGAGACCAGGCTTCCCGGGCATTTGTCAATAGCCACCCAGTCTCCGTAGTAGCTATATTTAACCAGGCCATTTTCCGCTTTGCTCTTCAGAAACTCAACATATTTTTTTAGCCCGTCATAATGCTCTTCTAGAATCCTTTTATCCCCATAGTACTGGTACATGTACCAGGCGATGAGGGGATAGGCCGTGCCCCAGGCTGGGTCCGCCGGCCGCGAACCCCAGACGTAGGGAACGGTATCAGTAATGGAACCATCGTCGCCCTGCACGTCCTTGATGTTGCGCAAAAAGTTACTGTAGAATGCGGCCATATCATAATTCATCATGGCTTCTTCGGCTGTGACCTGAGCATCGCCCATCCAGCCCATCCGTTCATCGCGCTGGTCGCAGTCGGTAGGGATGCTGTGCAGGTTAGTTTTTTGTCCCCAGAGAATGATGCGCTGAATGTCGTTAAGGATCTGTTTGGAGCAGGAAAAGTTTCCTGCTGGAGTCACCGCCGTGTGCACCACCCGGCCGCGCACAGAATCTATTTTTGGGGTGCCGGGATAACCGGTAACTTCAATATAGCGGAAACCGTGGTAGGTAAACCTTGGCTCCCAGATTTCTTGGCCTTCTCCTTTTAGTATGTAATGGTCTTCGGCCCTGGCTCCGCGCAAGTTTTCCTGGTTAATCATTCCGTTTTCGTAGAGTAGCTCAGCAAAACGCAGCCGGACCTTAGTGCCCCGCGGACCCCGAACTCGGAGCTGGGCCCAGCCGCTGATGTTCTGGCCTAAATCAAAGACGTAGACACCAGGAGCTGGGTTGGTCATAGTCAGGGGCACGATGGTATCTACCACCTTAATGGCCGGCATCAGCTGAGCTGAAAGAATCCCACCTGGAGCTTTAACCTTCTTGGCTGGTTTCCAGTCTTTTTCTTCAAAGCCTGGCCGGTCCCAGCCGGGCTGTTCCAGGCGAGCATCATAAGTTTCTCCATGGTAAACGCTGTCTTCAAGAATGGGACCAGAAGCTGTTTTCCAGGAAGTATCTGAGTGAACTTCCACCAGGCTTCCATCTTCACCCTCCACATAGAGCTGCAGCATCAAGGCGCGGTCTTTATACCAGCCCTGACCAAGCAGAACGGCCAGGGCGTTAGAACCCTGACGAAGGGCTCTGGTGACATCATAAGTTACGTAAAGAACCCGTTTGGAAAAAGTTGTCCAGCCCGGGTCCAGAACATGGTCACCTATCTTGCGACCATTTATTCTTAGTTCATAATACCCCAGCCCTGAGATATAAACTCTGGCCCGGCGGGGGGTTGAGGGGAGCTCAAATTCTTTTCGGAGAAGGTTCTCACCACCAATCCATTCTCCCTTCCAGTCAGAGGGAGAATAAAGACCGGTATCAAAGCGAGCCACCTGGCTCCAGGGACTGACCCGGCCCTGTTCATCCCAGACCCGCACCTTCCAGTAGTAGGTATGGTTACTCTGGAGAGCTTTACCTTCATAAGAAATTTGAATGGAAGAATCAGAATTAACTTTTCCAGTCTCCCACATGTCGCCTTTTTCGGCCGTGGGAATGGAAGAAACTATAATTTCATAGGCAATTTGTTTCTGTCCGCGCTGAGGATGATTGTTTTTCCAGAAAAACCGCGGCTTTGGCACATCAACCCCAAGAGGATTGGTAAGGTATTCAACCCTCAAGTCATAGGGTGCACCGGGTCCAAGGGGCAGGCTGGCGGTTGACTCCTCGTCGGCCGGCCAGCTGAAGGAATATGAAGCTGCAACCAAAGGAATAAGGGATAATATCACCAGGACAAAGAAAATGTTTAACCTCTGCCGCTCAAGCCTTTTTACGGCAGGAAATAATTTAGCCCTAATTTTTCTGGTTGATTTGGTGGTCTTCCTGTTTTTTATCAGGTCCATTACCCTGATTTTCTCTGAAAGAGAAGCTATAGCCATAATGTTTAAGTTCATTTTTATTCCTCCAGGTACACAGATTTTATCTTCGCACTAAACACATTTATTATTTACCAAATTGGGCTTCAGGAATAAATAAAAAAATGTTCTCTCCTCACGTTCTAATAATTGTCTTTTTCAGGTGGAGCGGCCTGTAGCCGGGTTGAGTTATCCAGTAAGACTACCTATCCTGGGAAATTTGAGAAGGAAGGAGATAAATATTCGGCAAAAATCTGTTTATAGCCTGCTAAAACGAAAAAGGTTTCTTGCCTTTTCTTGTAAGCCAGTGGTTGTTTTATGTTGATATTATATGCTGAATTTCCAGGCTCATCTTGACGGATTTAAGGGTTTTTTGTATTATGTTAAAGCTCGTGGGGCTGTAGCTCAGTTGGGAGAGTACGTGACTGGCAGTCACGGGGTCGCCGGTTCGAGCCCGGTCAGCTCCACCATTTTTTTATGCCTAAATATCTATCAAAGAATAGAGCCTGAACCCGCCAAAAGAAGCTCCTTTCAAACCATTTCACTGGAACGAATTGACCCGTTAATTTTTTGGTGAAGCTCGTTCTGCCAGGCTTTATGTGATGTCTTAAAAGCAAACGAAGTTGGAAAGCAGATAAACCCACGTTAATTTTTTGGAAAGGCCTCTATTGGATATTTTTTTTCAAAATTTCAGGATGACCCTACTTTCGGCCTTAATATCTGGCTGACTCTCAGAAGCAGCACTTAAAAACAGAGAAGCTTGCTTCGAGCAGCCTTTATCTGGTAGAACGTAAACAGTTATTTCTTTTTCCTGGCCGAAGGGCACAGCTACAAGGGCATTTGGTAACTTCACCTGCCAACCACGACCTTCAACTTTTGCCGACAGGCGATAAAGATCATATTGAAAATGTCTGAGAAGATGTGGCTTGTTGAGAAGTGGTTCTATGGTGGCTGCCTTCCCGGTATTTTTTAGGATAAAGGTAACAGGGATTAAGCCTTGTCTGACTTTAAGGCTTGTGGCTGCGGCCTTAAGCTGCAATCCTCTTTTCTGGGGTCCTGAACCATCAAGAGAGCGCAAGGCCAGAGTATAGGACAGAATTCCATCTTTATTCTTATTAACATCAACCACGTAGAAATGAAGCCGGTTTGGCTCGTCCACATATTCAAATTTGCTTCCTGAATTCAGACCGGCGTGGAATAGAGCATCGTTGAGTTGTCTGTAATCGGCTATTGTCCTCATAACTTTTTCACCTGAAGGACTTATATAATCAACCATGTTTATATCTCCTGGGTTGGCGTCGATTACCCAGATGTAAGAGTTAAAAGCATTGGGACCGCCGTTATTTCCCCGGAGATTATCTTTATTTTTGGCGATGAGCACACCTTCATCGGGGCAGAAAGAATCAAAGCCCAAGCGTTGCACTACTTCCATTGAATAAAAATTGTAGTTGGGAATGCCGGGAGACAATGGGTTGGTGGCAGGGTCATCAGCTGGGGTACGGTCTCCTGGATCTGAGCCATCAAGGCGAACAATGATACCAATGTATGTGCCTGGGAGTGGGTCAACAGATCTGGCAGTTACTTCGGCCACCGCCAGACCCGTTCTGGCCAATTCCTCCCGGCTGAGGGTAAGAAGTTCGCCCTCACGGATGAATCCACAGGCCATCCGATTTCTAATCATCAGGCCAGGCGGGCAAGCCGCGCCGGCCACAGGTGGGACAACCCATCGTCTATGGGGTCCTCCAGGGCCATTAAAGCAGCCGCGATCCATCAAATCCCAGGGGCCAGCCGCCGCCCGTCGGTATGGCTGGACGTATGGGTTATTGTTAAGGTCGGGCAGGCGAAAAGCGAAATGCCCGATTTCATGAGCGATTGTGCCTGAATTTTCGCCCTGGCGCATGGATGATAAGCCCCACTGTTGGGAGCCGGCTAACCAGCTTGTCCACTCTACATAGCGCGTTGGTACCCATCGGGGCATCTTTGGATTTGGATTTCCCCATTCAGGTGGAATATCGTCCTTACTCTTAAATTTCATAATACCAAATTCCATCCAGACGCCAGTTTCATCGTAACCAGCGTAGATTCGCAGGACAGCATCATAATTTTTTCTGATATCCTGGCCAACATCTTTTATCCACAGTTCGTCGCAATCACTTTCTAATCTGCCCCTGGCTTCACTTCCATCAGGAGTATATTTATTTTGACCAAATTCGTTAAGCCCGTACCACCAGTAAGGTCTGGGCATCCGGTAGGGCCCAAAGGCATCAACTTGAGTCAACCCGAATTTACCTCTGGATATTTCCATCCAATAGCTATGTATGTTAAGTCCATGGTTGATGTCCAGAGGTTTGGTGAAAAAATCAGCATAAAACTGGGGAACCTTTTCTCGGGGTATGGGGTCAATTTGGGGATTCCCGAAGGGGTCCGAAGCTTTCTCCTTAGTTATAACAAAAGGTTGATCGGGGAAATCCACTGCTACCACAGCCAAACGAAAGCCACGCTCTGGTTTAAGTGTTGGGTCATTCCAGTTCTTGCCGGGAATCGGTCGGTAGTCAGTCCAAGTCATGTCTTCCTGATCCTTTACCCGTTGTGGGTCAATCGGCGGTGGGAATAACGATTTTTCTGAATCAGAGAAAATATCTGGGACAATTAACAACCCAATTGCACTAAGAAAAATGCTGAAAAAGATTATAATGATTGGCTTTTGTATAAAGTAGCTTTGCTTATGTTTTTTAGAACTGAGCACATAGTTAAACATTTTTACCTCACTAAATTTCCAAGTTGATTATGATGATATATTAGATATCAGATTAATTTCAACACAAAAATTTCAAAAAAATTAATTAAATTAAAATAGGGTGCAGATTAAGTTCTCAGAACAGATGGATAGATAAATGTTATAAGAACAATTTTTTATTTATGATAAATTATAGATAAAAAAAGTTTAAGTAAAGTTAAGTGTTATCTTGGTCGCTAAAAAAGTTCTTTTTTAGAACAATAGAATATTTTCCAGACCTTTAAACCTTAGACTATTCTAAACAAAAAAAAGAGCTGACCTGAAAAGGTCAGCTCTTTTTCTGGGAAATTGCCTAAGATCACACCTTTTTGTGGCAGAACCACCAGTCAAAGCATTCATACTGTTTCTTGCGTTCTTTGGCAGTCTTAACATCTGTTGGTGGTGAGATGATGACGTGGTCCTTAATCAGCTCGTTATTGGGCCAGTTGGCGGGCATGGCCACATTGTGCTTATCCGAGACCTGGAAGGCTTCCAGGATTCTCAGTATTTCGGATATGTTGCGGCCGACTTCTGCTGGGTAGTAGAGAATCAGCCTGATTATGCCTTCAGGGTCAATGATGAAGACAGCGCGGACAGTCTTGTTCCCACCACCGGGATGGAGCATACCCATTTTCATGGCCACTTTACCAACGTCATCAGCAATGATGGGGAAAGGAATTTCCACTTTGAGCTCATTCTCAATCCATTCTACCCATTTAATGTGGCTGAAGACCTGGTCAATGGACAGGCCAAGCAGCTCGGCGTTGAGCTTCTGAAATTTGTCGTAGTTCTTGGCGAAGGAGACAAATTCTGTGGTGCAGACTGGAGTGAAATCAGCCGGGTGGCTAAAAAGCACCAGCCACTTTCCGGCATAGTCCTTAGGCAGAACTTTCTTGCCATGAGTGGTCTGAACTTCCATTTCTGGAAGCTTTTCGCCGATTAACAGCATGCCTTTTGTTTCGTTTTGTTCCATTTTATACCTCCGTAATTATTTTCTTTTAAGATTTAAATTTCAATTCTTGTTTTCCCAGAGAAGATGAATATTGCAGTACTCGCGAGCCCAGACATGTTCAGCCTCGACCGGGAAGGAAGCTTCCGGCGTATCGCCAGGTTTTAATTCCTGGCGGTAGATTTTTCCGTCAGC
>JACIYK010000153.1 GCA_014359965.1 Candidatus Aminicenantota bacterium | reverse complement strand
CGCTGGCTCTTTTCTGAACTGCCGTGAAGATGATGGTATTGACCAGTTTGATGATGGAGCCATCCTGTTCAGTAAGTTTTTCAATAGTAATGACATCTTCTTCTTCTCCCGTCTCTTTTTCCACCACCTGACGGACAAAGCTTTCCGTCGCTTCTTTTAACACCTGGACCGCCGTTTCGCTCCGGCGCAGAGCCTCTTGCACAGCCCTTCTAGATGAGGCAAAAACCACTACTTTACGACCCGAAAAATTCTCAATCTCGTCAATAGCCGTCAAGTCTGAGGGATCTGCCAGGGCGATTTTCAGCGAACGTCCGTCATCTTCCAGGGGCACAAAATTATACCGGTACAAAAACTCAACAGGAAAAGATTGCACCAGCTTCCTGTTTATTTCTACCTCAGAAAGGTCAAGGTATGGAACATGGTATTTCTCGGCCAGCTTCCGGGCTTCAAGTTCCTCGGCCAGAATCAGGCCGTTGGCCTCACCTTTGGGCAAAGTTACCTCCTTTTTTTCTTTAAACTCACCTGGTTATCCTAATTATATTAAAAATCGGGAGATATATGGAAAGAATCATGGCCGCAGCTATCAGCCCGATAAAAATAATAATGAACGGCTCAATCAACGAAACGAGTATCTGTATTTTATCACGCAGCCGTTCGTCATAAAAGTCTGCCACTTCAGCCAGCATACCGGGTAGGTTAGCAGAATTTTCACCAATTCTGACCATATCCAGGGCCAGCTGGGGAAAAACTTCCGTTCGAGCCAGGGACTCATGAAGACTCTGGCCATTTTTCAAGCTGTCGATGACTGTCTCCAGCTGTCTCATGAGATAACGGTTGGGCACAGCCTGAGCGGCCACCTCCACCGCCGGCAGCAAAGAGATGCCGGCTTCCAGCAGCAGCCCCAGCGTCCGGCTGAAAAGAGCCACGGCTGAATCCTGAATAAGGTAGCCGGCCACCGGAAGCTTTATTTTCAGATGTTCCCACCAGAAAAGGAAACCGCTTTTTCTTCTCAAAAATATTATGGCCACTAAAATGATAAAAAATGCTCCCAGAAACCAGAGAATTTTATCCCGAACAAAATTGGCCACCACCATCAGCCAGATGGTCAGTCTGGGAAGCTGGGCACTAAAATCAGCATAAAAAGCAGCAAACCTGGGCAAAACCAGGCCAACCAGAAGGCCGATGAGTACCAGGCTAAACAACACAAGAAGTGTAGGATAAAGGAGGGCAGAACGAATTCTAGTCCTGGTCTGATCAATGACCCTGGCATACTGGATGTAACGGGCAATAGAACCAGGCAAATTGCCGCTTTTTTCACCAGCCATAAGCGAGGCTATATACACCCTTGAAAAGTGATTTCCGAAATTAGCAAAAGCTTCAGATAGTGATTTTCCCGCCCGGACTTCAGCTGCTACTTTCTGGACGATTTCTTTAAGAACTGGATTTTCAATTCTTCTTTCCACCAGCTCCAGGCTTTTAAGCACCGGGTAACCAGCTTTCAGCAGAGCTATCAGCTCCTGATTAAAAAGAATGAAATCTTGAGCCTTAAATTTACGTCGTCCGATATAAATTCTTTTTAGCCTGTATTCCTTTCTTACGGAGAGCACACAAAAACCTTCAGCTTCCAGCCGGGTACGGCACTCTTTAGCTGAAGAAGCCCGAACGACATCCCGCACCAGCTTTCCTTCCGGGGTCAAAAATCGGCAATAAAAGTTAGGCATATTAGCTTCTCTGTTTTGCCTTTATTTGCTTATCTTAAGTTAAGCCAGACGATATTGTCAATCTTGCCCAAAAAAGACCTGAACCTCATTATGCTGGCGGTATTGCTGGCTCTTTATCTAGCTTTCCTGGATGCTTCAGGCTAAATTGCCACATCAGGTTTTTCACCCTGCTTTTTCAAGTGCCAATCTTAAAAATCCTCTAGCCTGCTCGACCTCAATACCAATAGCTGGCTGCCCACCCCTACGCTTCCAAATACTCCCCTTAAACTGGATACCATGTCTTAACCCGAAAGAAATCTTTATTTGACAAAGAGCCCTTATAATTATAATTATTAATTGAAGGTGCATGATGAAAAAAGTTGGTGTGCTGTTAGTCATTGTTTCAATTATTATACTGGCTCTTCAGGCCTTAACTCAGGAAACAAGCCCTCAAAAACAAAAGCCTGAACCTCAAGAAGTGGTCAGCCCGGAACAGACTCCACCCCAGGAAGTACAAAAACCAAAGCTTGATTACATGAGCACCTTCCTCTCCCGAAGCACCGCACCTCTTGGACTGAAGGAGGACAAGGAAACTACCAGGTTGCTCAGACAATCAAAAGCCAAATGGGCCGTGAGAGCTGGTTACAGGCACATTCTTAATTAATCTTTATAAAATCATATTATTTTTTTTAAGGTTACAATTCAAAAAAATGGATTTATGAGCTATACTTAATTCAATAAGATGAAGAGAGGGCTTAGCTTCTATCTTTTTTTTCTGGGAATTATTATTCTAATTGCTCTCGGTTTTTTAAACATTTCGCGCAAGTTATCCTGGAAAGAGCCATATGATGGCGTAACCTGGGCAGATAGCCCCTCCGGACTGATTGCTATCAAGGTTGAGGAAGATAGCCCGGCTTATCTTTCAGGCATTAAACCAGGAGACATCCTTTTTTCCATAAACAACACCCCGATAAAAAACCGGATTGAATATACTAAAATGCTCTGGCTTCTGGACCGCTTGCAGCAAAAAGCTCTTTACCAGCTCGGCCGCGGCGGAGCCATTCTCTCTCCTTCTTTTTATCTCACTAAAAAGGGCGTAAGTTCTTATTACATTTTTCTAATGCTCCTCGGGTTAGCCACTCTGGCCCTAAGCCTGACAGTCTTTGTCAATTCCACCAAGCAGATTACTGGTTCTTATACTCTATTCTACCTGGCTTCCTTTATCCTCTATTCTTTCTTTGTCTTTTCCCCCACGGGCCAGATGGATTTTTTTGACCAGGTTTTTTTCTGGCTGGATAAAGTCAGCCTGCTGATTTTTCCACCTTTACTCCTTACCTTTTTCTTAACCTTTTCTTTTAAAATAAAAAAGGCCTCGGGGGAAAAGCGACTGATGGTCCTTACTTTTCTGCCAGCTGCTACCATCCTTTTCCTAAATTTATTCGCCATCATCTTTCTGGCCGATCATCTGTCTGAAACTGAATACCTGAAATGGCATAATTTTCTGGAAAAAGCTGAACTGGCTCTTTTCGGCTTCTTCAGTTTGCTCATCATTTTTCTAGCCATACGCGGCGCAGTTTCTACCAGAAATCTCTTTCTAAAAAATCAGCTGAAATGGATTTCTGGCGGTCTCGGCCTGGGCCTGCTGCCGTTTTCTGTGTTTTATATAGTTCCTTTCCTGCTTGAACAATCTCCATCAGCCTGGGGACGGCTGAGCGTCCTGCTCATGGCTCTCGTGCCTCTGACCATCGCATATTCTATAACGCGCTACCGTTTAATGGATTTTGAACTATTGGTTAAAAAAGGAGCTACTCTTATCATCTCTTTTCTAATTATCGCCTTAGTTTACTTCCTGGTCAGCTCTCAAACGAAGATTTTTTCTGAGAACCGATTGAACGCCATTCTTCTTGGCTTACTGGCCATTATTATGGGAGCAACTCTCTTTACCCCAATTTCAGAAGGCATCCAGACACTGGTAGACAGAGTCCTTTACCGGCGCAGTTACCAGTACCGCCGAACCTTGATGATGATTGCCAATGAGCTCAACCGCGAAAGAAACCTTGAGCGACTGAGCCAGTACCTAGTAGAGACCATGGCCAAAGCCCTGTTAGTAGAAAGAGTGGCCATCTATCTCTCGAGGAGTGACCAGAACCATGAATTTTACCTTTTGAAATCTCTGGGCCTAAAAGAAAACATACTTTCTGTCATTAAACTTGAAGATGATGAGATAAATAAATTGCTCAGGGTAGATTATCTGACCAGTTATACCTCGGGCGAAGCCATACCTTCTAATTCTTCCCTGGCCAGCCTGATGGCCGGTGGGTTCGCTAACCTCATTCCTCTGCGACTGGAAAATAAAATAATCGGGATTTTCGCACTCAGTAATAAAATGGAGGAAGTTCCACTATCGGCTGAAGACCTGGAACTGCTTAGCACCATAGCTCCCTCAGTGGCTCTGGCGCTGGAAAATGCTTACCTCTACAACCTGGAAATTGTCCGGGCGCAGGAGCTGCAAAGACTTAAGGACTACAGCGATAACATCATTGAAAGCCTGACCGTAGGTGTAGCCGTTATTGACCAGACAGGAAAAGTAACCGGCTGGAACCGGGTACTGGAGCGCCAGTTTGGACTTGGACGAGAATACGCTCTGAATAAGCATTTAGCAGAAGTCATAGGTCAAGAGAATTTTCAGGCTCTTTTTACTTCTGACTTCCAAAGCGAACATCCCTTGATAAATGAAGTTACCTTAACTACGGCCAGCGGGGAGAAAAGAATTTTTGACATAGCCAGAACTCCTCTTCTTGACAATCAGTTTCAGGCTTACGGAACAATAATAGTCTTTGAAGATATCACAGAAAAAATAAGAATGCAGCAACAGCTGCTGACTTCAGAAAAGCTGGCTTCCATAGGCTTACTTTCTGCTGGTGTAGCTCATGAAATAAATACCCCCCTGACTGGTATTTCCAGCTACGTTCAAATGTTACAAAAAAATTTGACCGATGCCCACTATGTTCAGATTCTGCAGAAAATAGAAGCCCAAACCGAACGCGTTAACCGCATTGTTAAGAATTTGCTTAATTTTGCCAGAAACCCTGCCGACGAATCATTTCATCGGATAAATTTAAAAGAAAGCCTGGAAGAAATCATTTCCCTTATTGACTACCGGCTCAAAAGTCTAAACATAAAATTGGAACTCAAGTTAGAGCCTGTTTATATCTACGCTCAGAGAGAAAGGCTGCAGCAGGTTTTTATCAACATTATCCTCAATGCTCTGGACGCCATGCCTGGCGGCGGTACCTTAACCATAGAAACTCAGAAAACAGGAACTCAGGCGATAGTAAAAATAACTGATACCGGCACAGGTATAAAACCTGAACATCTTCCGAGAATCTTTGATCCTTTTTTCACCACCAAAGGTTTAGGCAAAGGGACAGGACTTGGTCTGTCCATCAGCTTTGCCATAATTAAAGAACATGACGGTCAAATCTTGGTGGATTCAGCAGTGGGCAAAGGAACTACTTTTACCATAATTATTCCGGATAATCTTCTGGAAAAACAGCGACCCAAAATGACCACCTCAAGAGGTGAAACATGAACAAGAATATTCTCATTCATTTGATTGACGATGAGCCTATTATCCATGATGTGCTCGGGCAACTTCTGGCTTCTGAAGGCTATCAAGTAGAAATATCTGCCTCGGGGGAAGAGGCCCTGGCAAAGTTTCAGGAGCAAAGCTTTGACCTGGTGCTGCTGGACCTCTTGATGCCTGGCATGGATGGGCTGGAAGTATTAAAGCAGATAAAAAGGATTGACCCGGAAGCTCTGGTCATTATCATCACCGCTTACGCCTCCGTTGAGTCAGCTCTAACCGCCATGAAGATGGGAGCGTACGATTACATCCAGAAACCGTTTAAAAATGATGAGCTGCTCATGACCATTGCCCGGGCTCTGGAACATCGCCAGCTGCAGGAAGAAAACATCCGCTTAAGAGACGAGCTGAAGAAGAAGTTCAGCTTTTCCAACATCATCGGCAAAAGTCCGGCCATGCTTAATGTTTTTGAACTAATCAAAACCGCCGCTCCCACTCGTTCTACCATCCTGATTCAGGGAGAAAGCGGTACGGGAAAAGAGCTGGTGGCCAGAGCAATCCATATGAACTCCGACCGGGCAAACCATCCTTTTATCGTGGTTAACTCTGGTTCTCTGCCGCCGGATCTGCTGGAAAGCCATCTTTTTGGGCATGTTAAAGGCGCTTTTACCGGCGCCGTCGCAGATAAAAAAGGTCTCTTTGAAGCAGCTGATCGGGGCACTATTTTCTTTGATGAAATCTCCTCCATTAGCCTGGAAACTCAGGTTAAACTCCTCCGAGTGATGCAGGATAGAGAGTTTATGAGATTGGGCGGAACTAAGACCATTAAAGTGGATGTGCGGATCATTGCCGCCACCAACACTGACCTTGAAGAACTTATTCAGCAAAAACTCTTC
>JACIYK010000152.1 GCA_014359965.1 Candidatus Aminicenantota bacterium | reverse complement strand
TTAACTCCTCGAAATCAGAGCCATGATGGAGAGAAAAATCATGGCTAAATATATTATAGCTAAATATACAATTTTCCCTGTTGGAACAGTAGCAATAACCAGGGCGGCAACGTGCATGATGGTAAAGAAAAGAGCAAACAAGTAAAAAAGACGAAAGCCAAACTGTACCTTAACCCCGGGAATGTCCTCACCGCAGGCGTAGGTACTCAGCTTGCCAGGCGTTTTTTTCAACTTCGGTGCCATACTGTTGCCGAGAGCATAAAGCAGATAAGCAATCAGCAGGAAGAAAAAGAAAGCAATCGGTGGCGAAAGCAAATATTCTATGGCTTTCATGGCTTATCCCTTCAGTTTTGATAATATACGCACATCCAGGCTTTTGTTCTTTTTGTAGATGTTTATGATTAAGGCCAAGGCAGTGGCCACCAGGCTGACTTCCACCACAATGTAGGTGATAGCTAGGCTTTGAGCCAGCAGCACAGAGTTCTTGACTGCTCCAGTGGCCACGATAGCCAGGCTCACGCCTTTACTGATTATTTCCACGGCGATAAACAGCCGGATGAGGTTGCGCATGGTCAAGAGGCAGTAAAGACCGATAAAAATTAACAGGGCTGAAAAGAATAAATAAAGAAACCAGAGGTTACTCATCTTTTTCCTCGTCTTTTCCAGTTTTCCGAAAAAGGGCCAGGACAGCCAAGACCCCGGCGAAGATAACGCCAACCTGAGCCACAAGGTCAAAAGTTCTCTGCTTCCAGAGAACAAGACCGAAGGAACCGCCTTCTGGAGCGGAAGGCAGAGCTGGCACCTTGGTCAAAAGCGACTTCATAACCAGACCATCAATTACCAAAAACAGGATGAAGAAAAGTGGAAAGATTACTTTAACCAGGCGGTTTTCCTGCACTTCATCTTCTTTCTTAGTCAGGGCAATAGTCAGAGCAAAAAGCACAGTGATTAGACCGGCTACAACCGAGATTTCAAACACCCCAGCATAAGGTGCGCCCAGGCGGAAGAAAATCAAGCCGAGGAACAAGCTGGCCACAGCCAGGGAAAGGGCTGCTTTAATCAGGTCGCGCAGCAGGATGGCCAGCCCGGAAAAAATCACCAGGCCACATAGTAAAATTATTTGTATCACCATCTTAAATTCCCCATGTTAATACGTGCTGAATTCCCCGAGCCAGTACATCAGCGGCCGGAGAAATCCAGGTCTTAACAAAAGGCGTGAAAAACACGCCCACCAGAATAACAATCAATGCCAGAATGACACAGGCCGCCGACATCCAAAAAGGAGCTTCTTTTACCTGCTTAAATTTCTCGTTTAAAGGACCGAAGAAAGCTTTTCTTTGAATGAGCAGGTAATACCACAGAGTCAGGATGCTGGCCAGGATGGCCACCAGAGCATAGGCAAATTCTTTGGCCTGGATAAGGGCCATGATGATTATTAACTTGCTCCAAAACCCGGCCAGGGGTGGCACACCGGCAATAGAAAGAGCACCAACCAGGTTCGTCCCGGCGGTTAGCGGAACTTTTTTATCCAGACCACCGAGTTCTTCCAGGTTCCTGGTGCCGGTAATGTGCTGTACTGAGCCCGAATTTAAGAACAGTAACCCTTTGGCCACAGCGTGGTTAAACAGATGGAACAAACCTCCGAGCAGGCCGAGCGGCGTCCCCAGCGCCAGCCCCACCACAATGTAGCCAACTTGGCTGATGGAAGAATAGGCCAGCATACGCTTCAGGTCTTTCTGCCCCAGGGCCAGCAGAGCAGCTACTACCATGGAAATAGTTCCCAGCGCCAGTAAAACCTGAGTTAAAACTGGCGTTAAGCCGACCACACTGTAGACAATTCTGAACAGAGCATAAACTCCTGAAACTTTAATCAGCAAGCCGGACAGCATGGCAGAGATGGGAGCCGGAGCTGAAGGATGGGCATCCGGCAACCAGGCATGAAAAGGAACAAGGGCTGCCTTCAGACCGAAGCCCATAATGAAGAAAGCTACACACACGCCAACGACGTAGCGAGCCTGAAGGTCCTGTAGACCCTGAGCCACAGCCTGAAAGCTAAGGCTGCCCGTCATGCCGAAGATGATGGTGATGCTCAGAAGGGCAAAAGCGGAAGCCACCACGGATAACATCAGGTACTTGAAGGAAGCTTCCAGTTCGTCGTAGCCAAGGCCAAACGCTACCAGTGCATAAGAGGCCACGGCTGCCACTTCCAGGAAAAGGTAAATAGAGAAAAGGTCCGGAATAAGGACCAGACCGTTCATCCCGGCAATCATCACCAGCAGCAAAGCGTAGAAGATGGCTTTATGTCCGTAGTGTTCAAGGTAATCAACGGAGAAAATGGTGATACACAGGCTGACCAGAGAAATGGTAAACAGCATGAACAAGCTAAAACTGTCCAGAGCAACCGTCAGGTTGACCTGTTCTCCAAACCAGTTGATATTCCGCAGAATGGTTCCCCGTGCCAGTAGTGGCTTAACTAGCATGACAGCGTTGATAACCAGGTATGCCAGAGCGGCGTTGGTCAGCACGTCCGGAATTAATTTTTTAGAAAGTTTACCAATAAGAGGCAGAAAGGCAGCTACCAATAAAGGAATGACAATGAATGAGAAAACCACCGCTCCTCCTCTATCTTAATAACTGAAGTATTATCCAAACGACGACCAGCAGGCCGCCGATAGTCCAAGCCAAATAGTTGGCATACTGCCCGTTATGCGCTTTTTGCAGGAGGCCAGTAAAAGTCCGGCCAACAGCTGTGACCGCTTTTTCGTAAACAAAATCAATGGGACGGTCAATGAAACGGAAGAGGATGCCTGACAGCCACTGGAGGAATTTCACGCCCTGTTCATAGAGGTCAAAGAACCTGGCTTCAGACAGGTCGTAAAGTTTTTTAAGTCCGGGCAGCTGGTGAATGGGTTCAGAAGCCAGGTATGGTTTCTTGTCACCGCGTTTCCAGCCGTAAAAATGAAGCCCAAGAGCAATCAGCAAGCACAGAACAGAAATTCCAGCCACTGGGTTAAAAAGGTCCAGGGCATGGGCAGTAAAGTCCAGATGTTCAGAAGCTTCCACATGACCAGCCAGAATGGGCTGGATGAAATTTTCCAGCGGGAGCTTGTTGTAAACACCGAAGGTGATGCACAGGACGGCTAGGATAAGAATGGGTAGAACAATAGGAGCCGGGCTTTCTTTGGTTTTGGCTACTTCTGTGCTGCGCTGACCGAAGAACACGGAATGTCCGGCCTTTAGGAAGGAAGCAAAGGTAAAAATGGCTCCCACCCAGGCGGCGATGGCGAAGATGGGCAAACCAGTCTCTAAAGCGCCATGGAAAACCATTTCTTTGGAAACAAAACCGTTAAGTGGCCAGACGCCAGAAATAGCCAGGGCACAGACGGTAAACCCAGCTGCTGTCCAGGGCATCTCGCGCGCTAATCCTCCGAGTTTTTTGAGCTCAGTAGTTCCGGTCCTGTGCTCCACTGAACCGGCGCTCAAAAACAGCCCGCACTTGTACATGGCATGGTTAATCATATGGAAAATTCCGCCCGCAATGCCGATGGGAATGGCTGTGCCGATGCCCAGAATCATGTAACCCACCTGGCTGATGGCGTGGAAGGAAAGCAACTTCTTAAAGTCTTTCTGTATAAGAGCCATAAACACGGCCAGCACAATGGTAGCGGCACCGATGATCATCAGGACTAAGGACATGGTGCTCTGGACTTTAAGCTCAAAAAAGTCAAGGGAAATTCTGGCCAGCAGGTAGATGCCCAGAAGCTTTTCAAACGAGGCTGGCATAAAAGCCATAAAGCTAACAGGAGCATCCAGGGCTGCATCTGGAATCCAGGTGTGAAAAGGCATGGCACCGGCCTTACCAATAGCACCGATCATCATCAGGATAAAGGCCGCAGCTGCCAGTCCACTAGGTTCCACGTGCACCTGGTTCATAGTCAAAGTTCCTGTTGAAATCCAGAGCAGACCGATGCCCAGAATCATGGCAAAATCGCAGAAGCCACCAATAATCAGCGATTTCACGGCTGTACGGTGAGAAGTTGGCTTGAGCCCGAGCGTGACCAGAGCATAAGTGGTAATGAGCAAAGCCTCCCAGAAGAAAATCAGCAGGATAAAATTATTGGCTAAGACGGCTCCGTTGGAAAAAGCTGCAGCCAGAAAAACGTAGAGATAGTATTCGCGGATGCGGGGGTGGTCTTTCATCTTAACGGTAGAATAAAGAACTATAAGAAACAGGAACCCGGAGAGAGCCAGCAGAATGAAGGCTGAGAAATGATACAACCTCAGGTCAAAATTTATTCCCAGGCCAAGCCAGTCAGAATTCAGGGCCAGGTTTTTCACCGAAAACAAGGCAAAGCCGAGGTAGAGGGAAACAACCGAGGCCAGAACAGCCAGTACTTCGCGTATAAGCTTGACTTTGGTGGGTATTAAAAAGAGAACGATGGCTGCGGCCGCCGGAAATAATATTGTCCATAATAATGTCGTTGCTGTCATTTTAGCCACCAGCTAATTTGAGTTGTTGCCATCTGGACAAGTTTCATCGGGTAAGACACAAACAGGCCAGCCAGCACCGAAAGAATGGCCAGCACGGCTACCACACTGACCATGGATAGAGTTTTTTCCGGTGCGGCAATTTTCAGGTCGCCCAGGAAAACCAGGGCGAAAGCGCGCATAAGGTAGAACATGGTCAGAACTGCAGTAAATAGAGCAAGAGCTGCCACCCAGACCTGATTGGCCTGAACGGTGCCCAGAATGACAAAAAGCTTGGAGAAGAAACCGCCTAGAGGCGGAAGGCCTATGACTGAAAAAGCACAGATGAGAAAAGAGATGGCTGTTACGGGCATGGTTTTAATCAGCCCGCCCATCTCTCTTATATCTCGTTTATGTGTGGCGTGAAGAACTATGCCGGCGCAAAGGAACAAACCGGCCTTGGCCAGCCCGTGCATCAGAATATACAACAAACCACCGTTTATACCAACCGGTGTGGCCACGCTCAACCCGAGAAAGATGTAGCCAATCTGGCTGATTGTGGAGTAAGCCAGGATGCGCTTGAAGTCGTTTTCCACAGTAGCGGCGCCGGCGGCAATAAGGCTGGAGAGAACAGCTATGATGATGATAGCCTGCTGCCAGGCTTCAGGAATTTTAAAGGTGTAGAGGAAAAGCCGGGCATATGCATAAACACCGATTTTCACCAGAACGGCAGCGTGTAGCAAAGCAGTCACTGTCGTAGGGGCAACACCGGCATCCGGTAGCCAGGTATGTAACGGTACTGTGGCAGACTTGGAAAACATGCCGAAGAGAATGAGCAGCACCGCTGTCCCTGGTATAACCACTCCACGCATGTCCAGCAGGTTGAACGTTCCGGTCTGTCCGTAGATGAGGATGAAGCCGAGCAGCATAACCACCGCACCACCGAAGGTCAGCAGGAAAGCTTTATCGGCTCGCAGAATGTAATCTTTCTGACGGTAGAACCCGATAAGTCGCCAGCAGGCAATGGCAATGATTTCCCAAAACAGGTAGATGAAGATCAGGTTGGCGGAGAAGACCAGGCCCATCATGGAACCAATGAACAGGATGACCATCAGGTAGTACTCGTTCTGGTGATCCTCGTGGTGGATGTAGCCGAGCGAGTAAACGATGATGAGAAAGCCGATGAAGGAGGAAACGATGGACATGAAGATCGATAGGGGGTCAATGATGAGGATAAAATCCAATCCCAGTGCCAGGCTCTTGCTCCAGATAATCTCCCCGCCTTTCAATGCCTGAGGCAAAAGAGTCAGTGGCAGAAAAGCGGTAACAGCTCCCAGCAGTACTGACCAAGCCGACCTGACTTTGGGCGAGATAGATCCGGCAAGAGGCACCAGCAACGAACCCAAAATCGGAATAAAAATAGTGAGTAAAGTTATGGCTTCGATTTTCATGAGATGTGAGTATATTAAAATAAAAAAGGGAATGTCAAGAATTTAGGTAAAAAAATTAATAACAGATCATCATTTTTTTCACAGGAAAACAACAGCTTTTTAACACAGAAAATTTAAGGTGAGGGGGGAAATTTTAACCGGACACAAACACTGTGGGTGGAGAAGAATGCCGAAAAGATTTGTTTTTATTTTTGTTTGTTGTTTTGATACAATCATTAATAATTTTAGTTGTAGAGAGGTATATCATGAGCATCAATTTGATTGAAGTTAAAAATAG
>JACIYK010000151.1 GCA_014359965.1 Candidatus Aminicenantota bacterium | reverse complement strand
TTTCCATGGCATGCTGGCAGGCTTGACTACCGCTTTTCTTGATTTCAGCTACTGTCTAATTGCTCTGGTAGGACTTTTTCATATTTCTCTGAATCTCTCTGGATATTCTCATATTCTCAAAGTTATAGCAGGTGCAGTTATCCTTTTAATTGGGCTTAAACTGATACGCGATGCCAAAAAATTCACCCTGAAAGAAGAAAAAAATTCTATTAATAGAACGCCACGACCTCTCTTTGGTGTTCTGTTGCTTTACATTTCTAACCCCTCTCTTTATGTCTTCTGGCTAGGCGTAGCCGGCACCGTAACTGCCCATGGCTGGCTAAAAAGCGGACTGGGGCAAGCGGTGCTTTTTGCTGCTTCCTGTGGTTTGGGAGCTATACTCTGGTATTTTTCCCTGGTCCGCATTGTTTCTCACTTTCAAACCAGAATTCAGGAACAGACCTTTAGAAAGATGCTCATCGTTCTTGGCTTGCTGCTTTCCGGGTTTGCCGTTTATACCTTTTTCTCAGCTTTTATCTAATTCCTGGTCTAAGCTCTAGCTCACTTTTTTCTCTCCAAAATTTGCTATAAAATGAGAGAGCATGAAATCAAAGGAAACAAATCAAAATAAGCCAAGGTTTCCCGAGTTTATAATACTTAAAGCCTCGGCCGGTACAGGCAAAACCAGAGCCCTCACCCTCCGTTTCACTCAATTTCTGCTTTCAGAAAATATCAAACACAATCATCCCCGACAGATGCTGGCCATTACTTTCACACGTAACGCCGCCAAAGAAATGAAGGAAAGGATTCTGAACTGGCTAAAAGCCTGCTATTTTGCGCCTGAGACAGACGAGGTTAAACAGATACTTCCGGAACTGCCGGACTCAGGAGAACAGCTCAGACAGAGAGCCGAAAAGATTTTAACTTCCCTTTTAAATAATTTCAGCGATTTTCAGGTTATGACTATTGATAGCTTTATGACAGATATTTTCAAAGCCTCAGCTGTAGAACTCGGTCTAAGTCCTGAGGTGGAAATAACTATCGATGCCTGGCCCGTCATATCTTATGCTCATTCACGCTTATTAAGAAATCTAAAACCAGGTACACCTGAAGATGAGTACTTCAACGAAATTCTAATAAATCTGGAAGAGTGGCGCGGCTCCACCGAGGCTTTTATCTGGGACCCGGCGGAAAAACTTCAGGATTTTTTCTTCAAGCTGAACAAAAAACTAGCCGGTTCTAACCGTCAGCCTTTGCTTTATCCTCTTTCCCGGGCCCGTCAGGAAATTCAAGAACTGGAGGAAAAGTTTAAAAAACAGCTCCAGAAACTTAATGAAATGATTAACGCTTGCCCAGCTCCGCGGCAGCGCTCTGCTCTGTGGAACAAACTTGCCCGAGATAGGCTAAGAGACTGGCTGGACTATGATTTTAGAACTCTGCCCTTTAAAAATACCCCGCTAGAAATTCAGCAAGAACTGGAAGGGCTAAAGGAGATAATCAACAAATACAAAGAACTTCATGCCAGGTATTTTTATCAACCCCACCTGCAAATCTATCAAAAATTTTTGCAGTTACTTAACCAGATCAAAAAGGAACAGAATTTAGTTTTTTTGGAGGATATACACTGCTATTTAGCTAACTACTTGGAAAGTGGTGTTGTACCTGATATTTACCTTTCTCTGGGCGGGCGTATTTACCATTACCTGATTGATGAATTTCAGGACACCTCTCCCCTGCAATGGCAGAACCTCTATCCTCTTATAGAAAATGCCCTTTCTCAGGAAGGAAGTCTTTTTCTGGTCGGAGATACTAAACAGGCAATCTATGGCTTTCGCGAAGCTGATTATCAGATTATGGTCAACCTGATAAACGGAACCGAAGGTTTTCCTTCTGTTAAGCCAGAAGTTAGAGAACTTTCTCAAAACCGCCGCAGCCAGCCAGAAATTCTGGAATGGGTAAAAAAGATTTTCCCGCTGGGCATAAAACAACTGCCAAAGCGGTGCCAGAAGTGGCGGGAAGCTGGTGAGTGGAAAAAAGCGGCCAGCAAAAGCGGACTTGACGATTATGAATGCCATGCTGTTTTTCCTGCAGATGAAGAACAAAAAGGTTATGTGGAATTTAAATTTTTGAAACTAGATCAGAAAAAGCAGAATGAAGAAAATCAGGATTCAGACAACAATTTTCCTGAAGAAAATGAGACGGCCGTAGAAGAACCGGGGAAGAAAGAACTCCAGACTCTGATAGAAGATTTGAAAAACCGAGGTTACCACTACCGCGACCTGGCCATCCTGGCTTACGAAAATGAGAAAGTCAAAGAGGTTGCCTCCTGGCTCAACGAAAAAGGTATCCCGTTTGTCCCCTATTCTACTCTGGATATAAGAAACAGGCAGATTATCCGGGAAATTCTAGCCTTCTTACAATTCCTTGATTATCCTCTTGATAACCTGAATTTTTCAGTTTTCATTCTGGGCCAGCTTTTCCAGACCAGGCTGCGGCAGGAAGGATTTGAGACAGATTTAAAAACCTTTCAGGAATTCATTCTAGAAAGTACGCAGACTCAGAAGGTCCCGCTTTATAGAAGTTTCCGGGAAAGATTTACTCAGTTGTGGGACCGCTATTTTGAAAGTTTTTTTAAGACTACTGGTTATCTCCCCCTTTATGATCTTGTCTGTCAGATATACCGGGTGTTCTCCCCTTTTGAGCTCTTCCCCCAGGAAGAAGGTTCTCTAATTAAGCTCCTGGAAGTCATTCTGAATTTTGAGGGGCAGGGCAAGAGTAACCTCCGGGACTTCATCAAGTTTTCTTCTGAGGCAACAGACGATAAAAACATCTGGACCATAAATGTGCCAGAAAATATCGAAGCTGTAAAAATCATGACCATTCACCAAGCCAAGGGCTTGGGGTTCCCCGTGGTTATTCTTCTTCTCTATCCTGAACAAAGTAAATCCGAAGAGTTCTACTTAAAAAAACTTTCTTTGGCTAACGACCGCCGACAGCCCGGGCTCCAGCCTGTTGAGGTTTTAAAACTTTCTGCCAAGACCGCCTCTGCTAACCATGAACTTGCTGAACTTTACCAGGACTACCGACAGAAAGAAATGGTTAACAAACTGAACACTCTCTACGTGGCCCTGACCAGAGCAGAAAAAGAACTCTACGTCATCGGACTCAAAAAAAGAAAAGTGTATCCATTTAATCTTTTAGAAGCTATTTTTGGACAGGAAGCTCCTTTTAACTTATCTTCCTCAAATACCAAACCTAAAGTGAAAATCCGCCCTAAACATGAAGCACCCCGTTTCCCCATAAGGATTCTGCCTACCATTCAAGCTGAAGAAATCTTACCATCCTCAACCATTAATTACGAAGAAAGACACCGTGGGGAACTAATCCATGCCATCCTGGCCGAAATAGAATACCTGCAGGAGGACCTGGAAGCTCAGCTGGAGCAAATTGCTGAAAAATTAGTTAAACGCAGAAGAACGGAAAAAACAGATTTAAAGGCGGCTATGAAAACAATCAAAGCTTTTCTACTCCAGCCTGAAGTGGCGGAATATTTTCAGCCACGGCCTGACCGCCGCATAGCCAGAGAAATGGAGCTAGTCAACCGCCAGGGCCATCTTTTCCGGGCTGATCGAGTAATCATTGACCAGAGCAAAATAACGGTTATTGAATTTAAGACCGGACAGACAGAAAAAGAAGAAGTTAAGTTAGCCCACCTTGCCCAGCTCAGAAACTACATATGCATTTTGCAGGATATTTTCCCCCAGCACGCCGTTTCTGGTCTTCTGCTTTACTTTGACACAGGACAGCTGGAGATTATCCCATGAAAGTAGCTCTTGTCTCTCCTCAACTGAATTTTATTGACTGGCTGGCAGACTATCTTGTTCCGGCGGAAAAAAACTTTGACCGAGTCTGGATAATTTTCCCGGAAAAAAGACCGGGTTATTATCTCAGGCAAGCACTGGCTAAAAAGCTGGGAAGAAGTTATTTGCCTCCTCGCCTTTTTTCTTTTGATGAATTCATAGATTTTCTTTACACCGAAATACTGCATTTTTCTAACCCGCTGGTTGAGCCAATTGACGCCGTGGCCCTGCTTTTTGAGTTAAACACCCGGGCAGACACCGCCAAAAGTCGACACTCTTTTTTAACTCTGGATGAGTTTTTTGCCTTCGGCCAGAAATTGTTCCATGACCTGGAAGAACTTAAATCCGGGCAGGTATCAGACGATTACTTCACAGTGCTCGATGCGCTTTCAGGAGAGAAATTGCCAGACAAGACCAAAGCCAGACTCGGCCGGCTGTCTGACCTTTATCGGGAATTTTATGAACATTTGGAAAAAGATAACCTGTCCACCAGAGCCACCCGGCTGGAAAAAATTGTAGACGAGCTGCAGGACCAGCAAAAACTGATGGCAGCCGACCAGATCATCTTTTGCGGCTTTTTTAAAACCACTAGAGCAGAAGCCCGGCTTTTGCAGAACCTGCTCCAACTGAAGAAGACCTCTCTGTATTTGTTCGACGGACCTGGCATAGAAGAAGTGCTAAATCAACTGGGAATAGACAACAGGCAGGTGGAAAAAATAGAAGAATCCGGGGGAAAAACCGGAGAGCCAGAAATTTCTTTCTACCTCAGTCCCGACATTCACGGTCAAATATTGATGCTCAACCAGATACTGGCTGAGCGGATTCAGAGGCCGAGCTTGCTGGACGAAAAAACAGCCATCATCTTGCCGGCTATGGAAAGCCTGATTCCTCTTTACCAGCAGACACTACAGGCTCTGCCAGAAGATAGCTTCAACATTTCACTAGGTTATCCCTTGACCCGGACTCCTCTCTATAATTTTTTTGACTGCCTGTTTAACCTGATTCAATCAGCCGACGAGGAGCAGCGACTCTATGCTCCTTATTACCTGGATTTTGTTCTTCACCCCTACACCAAAAATATTTACTTTCCAGAGCCTTACCGCAGCGCTGAGCTCACCAGAATCCTGTTCCATACCTTGCAGGAGACTATGAACAGAAAAAAAGGGCGTCTTTTCTGGTCCCTATCAGAGATTACTTCCGACCCTGAGCTGTGGCAAGAACTCGACCGGCAGTCCCAGGCCGCCGGCCTGCCCAAAGCTCCAGAATTTCTCAAACATTTGGAAGACATCCACCAGAAAACGATAGAACCATTTTTTCAGCTTAAGAATGTTAAAGAGTTTGCTGAAAAGCTAATCAGGCTGCTGGATTATCTCTCGGCCCACAGCACCGCCCGATTGCATCTGTTCTTTCAGCCTTATGCACAAGAATTTTATCAGCAATTTGAACATTTGAAAAAATCCCGGTTAAGCCGGCAGCGCTTCCAACATCTCTATAGTTATTTTTCCCTTTTCCGGAAGATAATGGCTCAGGCCCGGGTCAGTTTTACCGGTACCCCGCTGCACGGATTGCAGGTTCTTGGCTTCTGGGAAACGCGGGCACTCAACTTTAAGGAAATATTTCTGCTGGATATGAACGACGACCTCATCCCCGGTAGGAATAAAGTGGACTCCCTGTTGCCCTATGCTCTGAGGAAAGAACTCGGACTGACCACTCATGAAGAAATAGAAAGAAAATACCGCTATTACCTTCATCTGCTATTAGCCGCTGCGGAAAAAGCTCATCTTTTTTTCGTGGAAAACAGTGAAAAAGAAAAAAGCCGTTATGTAGAAGAATTAATCTGGGAAAAGCAAAAAAAATGGTTTAGCCTTACGGGGCAAAAGCAAGAAACACTGTCCTTAATCAAGTCCACTACCTACCGAATTGCCCTGCAATCGATAACCCCTCAACCGGTAAGTAAATCATCCCGCGTAATAAAAATTCTGCTAGATAAAGAATACACGGCTACTCAGCTCGATTGCTACCTCAAATGTCCGCTCCAGTTTTATTATGCCTATGTCTTAAAGCTGAGTGAAAAAGAGGAGCTCACCGAAACACCGGAAAGAACGAAAATTGGCTCCCTGGTCCATCAAATCCTCTACGACTATTTTATAGACTATCTCGGTCAGAACCTTCCTGCCAAGCTGGACTCAGAGAAGCTGGAAAGAATAATTGAAAATAATTTCCTGAAAAACTTTTCTGAAGCCACCACCGGCAGTTTTTACCTGATGAAAAAACAAATTGACCGGCATCTTAAAGATTTCCTGAAAAACTACCAGACAACTGCCGTTTGCCTTCTAGCTCAGGCCAATATGAACCTGAAGCTGCTGGCTCTGGAAACAAAATTAAAAACAGAACACCTGATAGGAAAAAATAAGTTTCAGCTAA
>JACIYK010000150.1 GCA_014359965.1 Candidatus Aminicenantota bacterium | reverse complement strand
CTGGGTGTTCTGGGGGATGTTGTACATTATAACCGGAATCTTTACCCGGTCAGCCACTTCTGAATAATAAGCCTTAAGAGCAGAGTAGTTCATGCGGCTTTTGTAATAATAAGGCGGCTTGATGAGTGCGGCCTGAGCGCCAGCTTCCGCCAGACGGTTGGTTAATTTCACAGTCCATTCGGCTGAATCGCGTCCGGTGCCGGCGATGATGTATTTCTCGGGGCTGGCGGTTTTTCTGGCTTCTCTGACCAGCATTTCTGCTTCTTCGTCATCCACGAACGGTGCTTCTCCGGTAGAACCCATGATGATGTAGCCAGAAAGGCCGGTCTGGTTGAATTTTTCAATGTTTTCCCGAAATTTGTCTACAGCAATCCGACCGTTGGAAAAAGGAGTGGTCAGAGCGGCAAAAATTCCTCTAAACTGTTTTCCCATCTTTTTTCCTCCACGTTTTCTAGCGTTTATAATTCTTCAGAACTATAATTTTAGGACATATTATTTTTTGATTTAAGTTTAAAGCTTTTTTTCCTGCTCATACGGAAGACTTCAATTTCTCTCAGAGTTATTTCATCCATCCCGAAATAATGACCGATTTCATGCAATAGCACCTCTTCAATTTTTTCTTTGAGTTGCTCTTCATCCTGGCATAAGCTTTCTATCGGCGCCTGATAAAGGACGATGACGTCTGGCGGAACATTGCCATAATAAGAGCCGCGGCGGTTAAGTGGCACGCCATGGTAAAGTCCGAGCAAATTTTGGCCGGGTGGCGGAAAGTCTTCTACCAGAATGGCCACGTTTTTTATCTGGCGGATAAATTTCCTGGGAATCTGTACCATAACTTCCCTGACCAGTTGCTGAAACCTTTCTCGCGTGACTTTCATTATTTGGAAAATCTTTCCTTATTTTTCAATTCCTTTCCTGGCCTGAACACCCTTGTCGTAATAATGCTTGCGGTTGACCATTTCAGTGACCAGGTCAGCTCTTTCCATAATAGAAGCTGGAGCATACCTGCCGGTTAAAACTACCTCTACGCCTTCTGGCTTCTGGTCTAGAAATTTCTGAACTGCTTCTTCCTTAATCAGCCCGAAGTACATGGCGACGTTGATTTCATCCAGGATGACAATCTTGTATTCTCCGCTGAGCATAGCTTTCAAGCATTTCTTCAGTCCCTGCTCTGCTAACTTATAGTCTTCTTCCTCAAAATTTTCTGTGACCTTTATGAATTTTTTCCGGCCGAATTGTTCCAGAGTAATAAAAGGCGCCAGCTTTTTTACTGAGATCAGCTCACCGTAATGCTGCCCCTTAAGAAACTGGCCGATGTAGGTGCGGAAGTTATGACCGGCGGCCCTTAAAGCCAAGCCCAGGGCGGCAGTGGTCTTTCCTTTTCCATCGCCGGTGTAAACCTGAATGTAACCTTTAAATTCCTGATTTTTACTTTGTCTGGTTAATTTCTGGTCAGTCATAATTGGCATTCCAGAATGGAACTAAAATTAAACTATAAGTTAATATAGTTCTTGAGTCAAATCAGGCAACCGTGTTATAAGAGAGTTGAGGGCGATGAAATAAGATAGTCTCGGAGGTTCAGATAAAATTACCTAAAAGCACTAAAGAATTCAGGCATAGTTGTATTTGTACATTAAGTGGAATATAGAAAACAGTGGAGAAAATGGCACTTTTAAAAGTTAGAATTTATTTCAGATGAAAATAGGCAAAAAATGGATGTGAAGAAAGGAATGAAAGAGAATTGAGCCCGATAAACTTCAAAGACGTGGAAGAAGCCAGCCGGAGAATCAGGTCTGTGGCCCTATGGACCGAGTTAAGCTATTCTCCGGACATTTCTTCCTTAACCGGTACCAGGCTTTATTTTAAATGGGAGAACCAGCAGCCGACCGGTTCTTTTAAGATCAGGGGTGCGGCTAATAAAATTCTGGCTAACCTGGAAGCCTGTCGCCAGCATGGAGTGGTGGCGGCTTCTACGGGAAACCATGGACTGGCCACTGGTTATCTCTGCCAGAAAGAAAACCTTAACCTGGCACTTTTTGTCCCGGAAAGCATTTCTGAATTAAAACGACAAAAGCTACAGGCAAGCGGGGCAGCCCTTACCCTGGTAAATGGTCCCTGCGAAAAAGCAGAAGCCCTGGCTCGTCAGGTGGCTCATAGAGGCCGAAAAATTTTCGTCTCTCCCTATAACGACGAGCAGGTGATTGCCGGCCAGGGAACCTGTGGGCTGGAAATACTGACTGAACTGCCGGAAGTTGAAGAGGTGGTGGTGCCCGTTGGCGGAGGCGGCTTGATTTCTGGCCTAGCTGTTTATCTTAAGGAAAAAAAGCCCAGGCTAAAGATAACGGGAGTGGAACCAGAAAACTCCGCCTTCATCAAACATTCCCTTGAGTCTGGACATCTGAGAAATGATTTCCCGGAAAAGCCCACGCTGGCTGAGGCTGTGGCTGGCGGCCTGGAAGAAGGTTCCCTGACCTTTGACCTCATAAAGCGTTATGTTGACAGAGTGATAACCGTCAAGGAAGAAGAAATTGCTGAAGCTATCAGATGGCTTTTCCGGTATCACGGGAAAAAGGTGGAAGGAGCTGGAGCGCTGTCTCTGGCTGCTGTTATCTCCAGCCCGGGACTTTTTACCGGGCGCCAGGTGGTGGCCGTGGTCAGCGGTGGAAATATCCTGGATTCCCTGTGGCAATCCATCGTTTCTTAAAATACATGCAGGAAAAATATGAGAAAAAACAGGAAATTAAAAAATGAAAACAGGAGCAGTTGAAAAAAGTCGGGAGGTTTCAAAGTTTAGACGTTATCTTATTTTCTTTTCGTTGATTCTGGCCTTGATGGTCTTTCCCAACCTTGGCTGCCGTGGTAAAAAAGCAGAAGAAGAGAGTCAGCCTTATCAAAGAGAAGAAACGACGGTTAGCCAGGGGTTTGTTGTGGGTGTGCTGGTAGCTTTTGATTCCCCCACCTCAGAAGAGGTCTTAAAAGCTTTCATATCAACTCTGAGAAAGTATCAACAGGAGACGGGAGACAAGATAGAACTGAGGATAGAAAAGGCGAGGGGGGAACTGGCCCTTTTACCCGAGCTTGCCCGAAAACTGGCCGGCAACAGTCAGTTGCTGGTTCCGATTTCTACGCCTGCTCTGCAGGTGGTGATGAATGCCACGGAAAAAATACCGGTAGTTTTTTCTTCTGTGGCCAATCCCTACATTTTAAGAGCTGGACGCACAGCCGTAGACCACGACCCAAGAATTACTGGAGTATGTTCTACTGCTCCGGTCAAGCAAGTTTTAAACTTAATAAAAGAGGTCAAGCCAGGGGAGAGAAAAATAGGTACTATCTGGACGCCCTCTGAAATCAATTCGCAGTATTATCTGGAGCTGATGAACGAAGCGGCCGAAGAGCTTGGGTTTGAACTCGTCAGCACCCCAATTGATGAAGCAGCAGACCTGGTGTCTGCCTTCCAGCACCTGATGCAGCAACACGTAAAAATTATATGCCCGGTATCTGATAATACCATCAACGCCAATTTTGACCAGCTGGCCCGACTGGCCGAGGAAAACCGGGTTCCTCTTTTTGCTGCTTTTGCCCTGGGTGCTGAGCTGGGAGCCTGCGCTTCTATGGGCTTCGGATTTGCCGACATCGGAAAAAAAACAGCTGAGTTGGTCATCCGGGTGAAAAACGGAGAATCTCCAGCCCTCATACCATTTCAATACATAGATAAAGTTCTTTTTTATATCAACGAAGAAGCTTCCAGGAAACAGGGCGTAAGCTGGCCACCGCAGATTCTAAAAAAAGCTGATGGAATTTTAAAAACGGCTAAAAAAGATGAAGAAAGAGATAAAGGATAAATAAATTCCATAGTAAGGAGCGCAGGATGAAGGGGAAAATCTTTTTAAAAAATGTCTTTATAATTTTACTCTTTGTAATTCTTGGAATGTTTGTGGCTATCTGGCTTATGTTCCGGCTTTCTCTCCCGGGTAAAAAGGCCACTAGACAAATAGGAGGCCTGCAAAGTCAGGTGATAGTCACCTGGGATAAATGGGGAGTTCCTCATCTTAGAGCCGATGATGAAAAAGACCTGTTTTTTGCCACCGGTTATGTTCAGGCCCGGGAAAGGCTTTGGCAGATGGAGTTGTTTCGTCGGCTGGCTCAGGGACGCCTGTCTGAGGTGCTGGGCCGTCAGGCGCTCGATTCTGACCTCCGGGTAATAAACCTCGGCTTCCGGGAAGCAATACAGAAAGATTATGAACGACTTGAAGAACGGATGAAGCAACTTCTTCAGGCTTATGCTAACGGAGTTAATGCTTACCTGAATAAATTAAAATGGAACTGGCCGCCTGAATTTCTGGCTTTAAGGTACAGACCTGAGCCGTGGAGGATAGAAGATACTCTTTCCATTAAATACTTGCTGGCTCTCGGCTTATCAGCAGATTTTACCTCTGAGATAATTCGGGGTGAATTGGTTAATCGCCTTGGCCAAAGAGCTCTGGAGATCATGGAACCAGAACTTGATTTTCTGCCAGAGCCCGAAGCAAGAGTAGAGATACTCCAGTTGAGTTTTGCGCGATCTGAAATCATGGCCGGTTCAAACAACTGGGTGATTTCTGGAAAATTGACGGCTTCGGGCCGGCCGCTTCTAGCCAATGACCCACATCTTGCTATAACCGTTCCACCCATCTGGCTGGAGATGGTTCTGGAGTGTCCGGAATTCAAAGCTGCTGGTATGACTCTGCCTGGTGTGCCGCTGGTGGTCATCGGCCATAATGAAAAGATTGCCTGGGGGGTAACGAATTCTTATGCTGATGTTCAGGATCTTTTTGTGGAAAAGTTAGACCAGAGTGGAAATTTATACCTGAGACGTGGAGACTGGAAACCGCTGGCGGTAAAAAAATATGACCTCAAAATCAGGGGAGAAAAACAGCCGCTGGAATATCTGGTCCGCTGGACAGAAGAAGGACCGGTGCTGGGAGAGAAAATTCTCAAGAGTCCTCAGGTAATTTCCTTACGCTGGTCCATTTATGAAGGCGATGATACGGTAGCTGCTCTTTATCTGATTAACAGAGCCCGAAACTGGGAAGAATTCTGCCGGGGAGCCAGTCTTTTTGCCTGCCCCTCTCAGAATTTTGTTTATGCTGATGTTGAAGGTAATATTGGCTATTATCTTACCGGGAAAATTCCACGGCGTAAAAAAGAAATCGGACCCTATCCTTATCCGGGCTGGAAAGACGAGGCTTGCTGGGAAGGATTTTTAACGGAAGAAGAAAAGCCAAATCAGTTTAACCCGGAGAATGGTTATCTGATTACGGCCAACAACAACATCCTGCCGCCAGGGTTCAAACAGTATCTGAGCTATGACTGGCTGGCTTCTTACCGCAAAGACCGTATAGAAGAGCTGCTACTTTCTGGTTCGGCTTTTACTGTGGAGAAGATGATAGCCGTGCAAAACGACGTTTATTCTAAAAGAGCCGAGCGAGTGCGGGAAATACTGGCTGGCATTAAGTTTGCAGACCCGCAGGCAGAGGAATTCAGGAAAATTCTTGGTCAGTGGTCAGGAGAAATAAAAGAAGGTCTGGCGCCGGCTGTTTATGAAGTGTTTATGAAAAAACTGGAAGAGCTAACTCTAAAGGATGATTTAGGTCCACTTTATGACCGGGCGGTCAGTTATTTTAGAGGGAAATATGCTGGCCTTGACCGCCTGCTGGACCAGCCTGAGTCAGACTGGTATGACCTGAAAAATACGACTGAGAAAGAAAACAGAGACAAGCTGATGGAAAAAGCTCTCTTGGCGGCGGTGGAAGAGCTTAAAAAGGAGTTTGGTCCTGACCGCCAAAAATGGGATTGGGCCCGCATGCATGAGCTTGAATACAAACACCTTCTGGGGCAGAAATGGTTCCTGTCTTTTTTTAACTGCGGAAGCTATCCCATGATTGGCGATAGTTCTACTGTCCGGGCCAGCTTCGGCCAAGGGGGCTGGAAAACAACCGGTGGACCTTCTTGCCGTCTGCTCATAGACCTTCAAGACCTGGATGCCTCTCTTTCGGTGCTAACTTCGGGGCAAAGTGGCCATTTTCTCAGTCGTCACTACCGCGACCAGATTCCGCTTTATTTAAACAACCTTTACCATCCGATGAGCTTTTCAGAAATGGCGGTGGAAAAGGTCAGAGAAAAAACAGAAAAATTCCTGCCAGCCAGGCAATAGGTTTTAAATGCCGGAAAGCTGAGCAAGATTCTTGAATAATGTGGCCTGTTTTCTGTTTAATGGCCATCAAAGCTTCTGTTTCACAGTCTTCATCATCG